>JAIFMS010000062.1 GCA_020048335.1 Methylococcaceae bacterium
TGTCATTCATTAAAGCTTTGAATAAAAAGTAGATTCTTCCTCATCAATATGACTAAATCCATCATTCAGCGATTGAATTAATTCCTTATTTTTTTCAATTAATTGTGCCAGTTTTGCCCTTGTTTTTCTATTATTGCCAACAGGGTCAGTCACAGGTAATAAAATTCGCCAGAAGGAGAGGCTTTTTTCAAACAAAGCACTTAAACTTTCCATTAAGTTCAGCTGTTTTTGATCCGCGTTTAATTGTTTAATAATAAATTTAGCATGAACTTTGCTAATAAATAAATGCGTTGGAATTAAAATGGCGGCAATGCCTAAAATAGTCAATGGCCCTATAATCGGGTCTAATAATAAATCTAAAAAACCCATTGTGATTTCAGCAAATAAAATCAGCGATACAATAAAGCCCATGATAATTAAGGTGGTTGCGTTAGCTCTTTCTTTCCATTGCTGCAACGCGGTTTGCACGGTTGGCATAATCAGCTCATCAATAGCACGAATACTTTTTTCCAAAGAATGCAATACCCGATAAGAGCGGTCGTTTTCCACATTTGCCAGCCGTTGCTCTATCATCGCAAGTCCACCAAAATTTTGATTGCTGTCCGCATCCGATAGCACGACAAACTCGCCTGAATCCAGTCCTAATTGGGCTAGTTTTTTTTGCCACGCATTAATCACTTCATTGGTTTTGACCGCATCTAAACTCATCCCTAAACGGTCAATAATGTAAATTAATTTATTGGAATCTTGATGGGCAACTAAACTTGCAATCAATTCTTCACTGACAGGCTCATCGGCTTCAAATAAATCGGTAAAAATAAAACTCAAATCCGATATGTCTAATACATATTGGGTTAATAACAGTTGAGCAGGACTGTGATACGCGGTGGTAAAGGCAGGGGTATCAATAAATAATTTGCCTTTGAGCTTGTCACTGTTGAGGGTTTTTAATTCCAAATAGCCATTGATTTTGCCGCCCTCCCCTTTTAGACTCTGCTCTAATCTGTTGCTAATTTGATAAAAAGGCAGACGTGAATCGACATCTAATGCCGTACCTGGCAAGGTCACTTGATGGGTTTGCGGTGTATATTGCAATACCGTAAACTTATGCGTTGCCGTATGTACCGCAGGGGATTGTAAGCTCAAGCCTAAATACTGACTGATAAAATTGTATTTAGTCGGTGAATTGCCTCCGATTAAACTAACCACAGGCCACCATGAATTTTTGCGGGCGGTGGTTTCATCCATCTCAATTAGCCCTAAATCGTATTCAATTTGATCGAGTTCATGAAAAATTTTTCCTGCTTTTTGCAAAACTGGCTGCGTTAGCCCGAAATGTTTTTCAAGATTAATTAAGTGTTTACTGACTGTTTTTTCTGCCATTGGTTCACCCCTAGCTTATTTTTATTGTTCTCTAAACAACGGTTATTTTTTATTCAAGCTTTAACACGCTTTCATTCGTATTAAACCGATGATGTTTTAATACCCTTGAAATTTGGATTTCTATCTTTGATGACAGTTATTATAGGTGATTAGTTAGCCAGCCCATAATTTTAAGTGAAAGCGGTGTAGACGCTCTGTTTTTTGCAGATGACACGATAGTGATTCAATAACCTATAGCGCGTGGGAAAAAGGCTCAACCGTAACCACAGACCCTACTGCGACATCGGTACAATCACGCTCTAACACAATATAGCAATTGGCACGGCTTAAACTGCTTAAAATATGTGAGCCTTGCTTGCCTGCTGTCGTGACAGTAAAACTACCATCAGCGGCTTGCTGCAAAATACCTCGTTGATATTCCTCGCGTCCTGCGGATTTTTTCAAATAACTGCCGCAAACTGCCTGAATTTGCAAGGCTTTTTGTGCAGGATAGCCACAAAGCTGCAACAGCGCGGGTTTGACTAATTTATCAAACGTTGTCATCACTGCAACAGGATTGCCGGGTAAACCAAAAAATACACACTGCTGAATTTGTCCAAACAACAGCGGTTTTCCTGGTTTCATGGCAATTTTCCAAAATCCGATGTTGCCACAGCGTTGTAAAACTTGAGTTATATAATCCGCTGCTCCCACCGATGCGCCGCCTGTGGTAATTAATACGTCCAATGTAGCGGCAGCAGTTTGTAAACGAGCTTCTAATAAGATAGGCTCATCGGCAAGCACCCCTAAATCCTGTATTTCAAGGCACGGATGCGTTAATAAACCGTGCAGCAAATAGCGATTACTATCATAAATTTGTCCGCTGTTTAATGTTTCTTCTAAGCTAACTAACTCATCGCCAGTGGAAAAAAAACCAACCCGCAACTTGCGTTTCACTGCCACGTTAGCCAGCCCCGCCCCCGCTAACAACCCTAAATCCGCCGCTGTTAAAGCCTTACCTGCATTTAATAAAACCTGTCCTTGTTTAACATCTTCACCTTGTTGGCGCACATTTTGTAAAACTTTACACTCGGCAGGAAAGCTCACCCACTCCGCATTAACCGTCACTTGTTCCTGCATCACCACGCTGTCAGCCGTGTCTGGCACAACCGCGCCTGTAAAAATCCGAATGCACTCGCCTGATTTTAATGACCCTGTAAAAGGTTTACCAGCCCACGCTGTGCCAATTAGTTTCAAACAAAATGGTTGCTGCGGAACAATTTCTGCACTGGCAAACGCATACCCATCCATCGCTGCGTTGGTATCGAAAGGAAGCGCGATTGTCGAACGTGTCTCTGTTGCCAATACGCGCCCTAAAGCCTGTTTTAACGGCACGGTTTCTGTCGCAACCAAAGACTGTATCGCCGCTTTAATTTGCGCTAAAGCATCGGCTACGGCTAATAATTTTGTGCTATGGCGACTGCATTCATCTTCTGCTATCACAGTTTTTCCTTTAAATTAAAATAATTGACAATAAACTCAGCTAGGGTTTCAGGTTGATTGAGTTCTAAGTGCTGCACTTTCGCAGGCAAGGCTAACGGCACGTCACTGGCAACGGCAATAATATTTTCATCTTCCCAACACAATAAAGGCTGATTTAACGCGGCACGATGTAATTCAATTTTGCAAAATGCCTCGTTTCTAAAGCCTTCCACTAAAATTAAATCCAAGGCAGACTGTTCAAAAACGGCTAATTGGTCAGCAAGACAGACTTCTTTTGTGGGGACAAATTCGGTAATTACTGCACGGCGATAAGATGATACTAGCATGACTTGTTGCGCCCCTGCTGCTCTGAGGCGAAAACTGTCCTTACCCGGTTTATCTATCTCAAAGTTGTGATGACTGTGCTTAATTAATCCAATGCGTAACTTATGCTGTTTTAACAAGGGAATTAATTGCGTCAATAAGGTGGTTTTGCCTGTACCGCTGGCGGCGGCAAAGCCTAATAGAGGTATTTTTACGTTTTGCATTTGTTCATGTCCATTTTACCCTATTTCAATTTCCTGTTTTAATTCAGCACTGCTTAATATTTGTTGTTTTTCAATCGCTTGCTGGGCTGTGCGAATTTTGGCAAGAATATAAAGCCGATACATGATTTCATCTATGTCCACATTATCGGGTAATTCATTAAGGGTGAGTAAGGCTTCTTAATTTAAGGGCTAACATAATTTTAATCTTGATTATCAATAGGTTGCACGGTATTGGTTAAAATAGTGTTTTTAATAAAATTGTGAAAAAAGTCGACGTATCATGTAGTTCGCCCTTTTCTTTTGAGTATACTCGTCATTCTTTTTATCCTGTTCAATACATTCATCCATACTGCTAAATGTTCTATATTTTGCACATTCTACAGCTTCGTTTGAAGGAACGCTCTGTTTGGCTATCTTACAAAAGATTGCATTTTCAACACCATCGCCACCATGATAACGACAAAGAAAACAATTTTTTATTGGTATGCCTTTAAAATACGCTTCACGAACCTGTTGCCGATATAAAGATATTTGATATTCTCTATCACTTGCTTTTCCAAGCACTTCATAATAAGTAACCGTTCCTTTAAGCTGTTTTTTCACATCAATGTAAGGCAATAGTTCAAGTAAAATGCTTTTTTTACTTTTATATACTACAAAAACATTAATTTTTTCAGAACATTTTCCCTCACAAAATGATTTTTTCTCATTCTTTACTTTAAAATTATAAAGAGAAATCTTTCTATTCGTATCGTACAACTTATGCGCTTTAATAATTTTAAAATCAATTTCACTTTCTACAGAATATTCAATTATACGAATTCCACTATTACGTTTCTCTTCTTCGCATTTATGAGTTACTGCAAACTCTATGAAAAGAACAGTTTTATGCTTTGATGACTCTAACAACACATCTGGTATGAAGTTATTATAATTAGTTTCTAAATTGATGCGGTCGAAATGCTCTGTCAAATCGTGATTCTTCTCAACAGAATAAAAACATTTATATCCGTAGATATTTTCAAAGTGATTACAAATAACATTTTCTTTTCTGATTAAATAAAATGGCTCTTTGCTATTGAGGCATTTTCTATATTCATCGTAAAAAATCTTTTTTGAAAGTTGATGTAGATATGTTTCGTAACCGCAATTGACTGTTACAATTTTATGAGCAAAATGCTTTGCATTTTTAGTTCCTAATTTTGCTATAACTTCTTTGCCACAACCAACACATTTGAATACACTTCCGAAATCAACAGCTATACGGTCTAGTTCAAAAACATCTTTGAGAATATTATTTTTATCAAGTGCGTATCGATACAATATGTTCATAGCTTTGACATAAGTTATTTATTATTACTAAACAGAATTTAATCAGAAAAATCAGCCCCCGTTAAATCCTGATTTTTAAACGACCATCTGCGTAAATTCTGCCCTTTGAAATCTTTTGTTTGCATAAAACCCTCACTTAATCATTAAAAGGATTAATTGTTTCAAGGGCAAGAAAATTAAAATCTTTCGTATTGCGCGTTATCAAAATCGCTGAATATTCCATTGCCGTTGCTGCAATAATTGCATCCGGCAATTTAATTTTTTTTTCTTGTCAAATATCAATGACTCGCTGCACAATCTCATCATTCAATTTTATAATTTCAGCACACCCTATAAAATCAATCGCTTGCTGTTTTTCTTGTTCCGTAAAAGGAAAACCTCAAAACTTTCCTTCATCAATTCCGAAACATTATCAGCTACTGATTCTTCCATTTCACCATTAAAATAATAAATCAAAATATTGGTGTCGAATAAATAACGCACCATTTTAACACTCCCATTCATTGCGCATTTCTTCAATCTGTTTATCAATCGCTTTTAAATGGCTCACCGCAAAAAATCGTTTTGGATTAAATTGCTTTCCTTTTTGATCCATTTTCAATTGAGCAATTAACTTTTCCACTTCAAGCAATGAATCTTCAGATAATTCCTCAAGTTGATGCGAAATCGTTAATCTGTGTTCTGCAATATTCATTTTTTATTCTCCTATTAAATCCTGATTTTTAAAGGACTTTCTGCAAAAATCTTGCACTTTGAAACCGTTTATTAATTGAGTTTACGTTTTTAAATAAGGCTGTGTCATTTCAAGAGGCATCAACAGCACGGGTAAAAAAGTGAGGGAATTTTATTTGCGCGGTTGCCATTTCACCGAAAGATAGCTAAATAGACTAATCCCAAGCATATCGGCTAACGCATCGACACTATCTAAGGTGCGATTGGGGAAAAAAGATTGGCTTAACTCTTCTAGCAGGGCAAAACTTAACACGACTATCGCGCCCCATTGCAGAGGGTAATTTTTCACCTGCACGGTACGAAATGCCAATGCACTATTTAATAGCCAAGTCAAAATGCCATATAAACCAATATGGCCGAGTTTATCCCCGTAAGGAATGGTTTTTACTAGCTGAAACAGAATGCTATGCGAGCCGCTGTCTGCCAGTACAATCACCCAAAGAATAAACAGAAAAAACAGCAGCACGGGCAAATAACGGATAACGAGGCTTAATTTATTCATCAGTTTCTAATTTTTTCACTGTTGGCACACGGCGTTTACCCACATTTTTCTTATAACGGAGCCGCACTTTAACTTTCGGTTTTGCCGCCTTTTTTGCCGCGATTTCTTTTTTAAGGGCGGTTTCTTTTTTCGCCGCCTTTTCTGAGGCTTTGGGCTTTTTGGGGCCTTTATAACTGCCGACTAATTCTTTAATCACCCGTCGTTCTAAGTGTTGATTAAGATACCGCTCAATCCCACACATCAAATTCCATTCGTTAGAATTAATTAAAGAAATGGCTAAACCTTGTTCACCTGCCCGCCCTGTTCTACCGACACGGTGTACATAGCTGTTGGCATTTCGCGCCATTTCAAAGTTAATCACCAACTGAATTTGGTCAATATCCAAACCACGCGCGGCTAAATCGGTGGCAATCAACACATTAATTGACCCTTTGCGAAACAACCCCATCACCCGATTACGCTCGCTTTGGTCTAAATCGCCATGCAGCACGGCAACCCGCAACCGCGCACTGCGCAATACCGTTAATAAGCCATCGGCTTGCAGTTTAGTATTGGTAAAAACCAAGGCTTTGACATAGGTTTCATTTTCCAACAACCACACCAACTGCTTTTTCTTGTGGTCTTGATCATCACACAACACAATCTGCTGGGTAATGCTGCGGTGCGGATTGTTTCTAAAATGGTCTACTTTAATGGTTTCAGGATGACTTAATAATTGGCTGGAAACCTTGATAACCGCCGCCGTTAGCGTGGCAGTAAACAACAAGGTTTGTCGCTGACTGTTGCACGCTTGGGTAATCGCTAATACATCAGGACTAAAGCCCATATCCAGCATTCGGTCAGCTTCATCCAAAATCAACACACTTAAATCATCAAAATAGGTTTCTTCATTTTGTAAATGTTCGATTAAACGCCCTGGCGTGGCAATTAAAATCGCAGGCCCATCGCGCAACAGGGCTTGCTGCTGTTTGTAGCCTTCACTGCCAATAATCAAACCACTGCGAATGCGGGTAAATTCGGCAAAGCTTTCACATTGTCCTAAAATTTGTTGCGCTAATTCACGAGTTGGCACAAGAATTAACACCTCGATACCGTGTCTTTTAGGCGGCGCGGTGAGAATTTGTTGTAAACAAGGCAATAAAAAAGCCGCTGTTTTGCCACTGCCTGTTTCGGCACTGATTAATAAATCTTTGCCCGCTAAAACCTGTGGAATAGTGGCAGCTTGGACAGGGGTTGTTTGTTGATAGGCAAGTTTTTCGAGTGCCGCTTGTAATAAAGGATGCAAGGGCAAACTAGAAAAGACAGGTAATTCGGGCGGTAAAGTTGATTCCATGAGGTAATTTTGCTTAAAAAAGAGGAAGAAAACGAGTTTAAAGATAGGCTATAGTAATTGTTAGTGAAAACATTTTGCAAATAAACCCATGAATGAAAGATTAAGAAGGCTTTGGGAGTGGCTAAAAAATCGCGATTGGCGCGGTTATGCACTGGCGATATGGAATTTCTTAAAAGCTCTGTTTAAGAAAAATCCCCCGCCGCCCAAAAAACAAAGACTATCGTTGTTTACGGTAAAAGAGATTGGTGATGTAATTAAACCTAGTTTGGAAAAGCTTACCTTTACAAAGTTAAAACCGATAGAAACAGGCGAAATTGTTCATGTCAGTTATACAGAGATTACCTTAAACAATTTTAAAATTGAAGTTTCTGAAGAGGCTTATGAGCCGCCCGTGCCGCCACCACCCCGTCCCACACTTTTTTTGCGCGGCTTAACGATAGGTTTTTTATTGGGCTTGATGGCAATTCCAGCCAGTGCGTATTTTGTGGAACCGCTCATTCATCAATGGCTCGATGAGCCAGAAGGATTACTGCCTGTTGCGCCTAAATCCGTTTTGCATGAACCTGTTATGCCTAAAGCTGTATTGCCACAACAAAATCCTTTGCCTGTGTTAAGTGCGCCAGTGATTGCGCCACCGCCTGAACCGCCTGTCGAAAAAAAGCTTGTATTAAGCAGTGAAACGATGGATGATGTGACCGATACGCTGACACCGAGCGGATTGCCGATGCCGCAGTTAGACCTTGAGCCAGCTGAGAAAAAGCCGTAATTGGCTTCAAAATGGAATCCACCTCCGCCCTCCTTTAGGAAAGGAGGAGGTTAAATCCACCCCAGCCCTCCTTTAGGAAAGGAGGGAGTTTCAGGGGATTTTTAAGCGATGTGAATTTAAGCGGCAAAATTGCTTGCAGCAAATTCCCAGTTGACCAATGCCCAAAACGCCGCTAAATACGCAGGACGGGCATTGCGATAGTCGATGTAATAAGCGTGTTCCCACACATCACAGGTTAATAAAGGGGTTTGACCTGCGGTTAAAGGACAAGCGGCATTGCTGGTGCTAACTAAGGCTAAACTGCCGTCTGCATTTTTAACTAACCATGCCCAACCTGACCCAAACGTTGTGACAGCACATTTGGTAAACTCTTCTTGAAAAGCAGCAAATGAGCCGAAAGTTGCCGTAATCGCATCAGCTAACGCGCCAGTCGGTTCGCCACCACCGTTAGGTGATAAGCAGTTCCAATAAAAGGTGTGATTCCAAACTTGGGCTGCATTGTTAAATACGCCACCTGAGGATTTCATTACGATTTCTTCTAAGGACAAGCCTTGTAATTGCACATCAGCGGCAACCACGTTATTTAAGTTAGTGATGTAAGTTTGATGATGTTTGCCATAATGAAACTCTAACGTTTCGGCTGAAATATGCGGGGCTAAAGCATCTTTTGCATAGGGTAACGCGGGTAATTCAAACGCCATGGTTTTCTCCAAAAGTTAAGGGTAAAAAAGCCTGTTTTCTAAACAACGAAAAGTTATCCGTGTCTTAAATACCAAGTATTTTAATAGACTATTGTCACTTTATCACTGCTGTTGAATTTAATAAAGCACATCTTAAGGTTTGCCTGACTTTATGATTTTTCTACGATAGGATACACGATGAAAAATAAGTTAAACAAATTTTATCACAGGTGGTTTTTATGAAAAAATTAAACGGTGTTGTTGTGGCGTTGTTGTTAAGCCATAGTACATTGGCAGACACAAGCGATGTGAAAGTGAAGGAAGCGATAAAATTAATCGCCCCAAAGACGCAGAACGAATTACCTGCGTCAAAAACAGAGCCTAAACCACCTGCCGTCGGTGCTGACCGAGACGCGCACGGTTGTATTGGTTCGGCAGGTTATGCGTGGTGTGAGCGGACGAAAGACTGTGAGCGTCCTTGGGAATTGGCAGAAAAGGAAGGTTTTGAATTGTCGGCGCAGGCTTTTGGTGCGTTTTGTCAGCAGGTAAAATAATTAATGAGTTTTATAATGCTTTGAAAATATTAGTAAACTTTAATAATTAGTTTCGGAGCTTCTCAATGAATACTTGGACACAAGAACAAGCCAAAGCCAGTTTGGAGAGTAATTTTTGCCCATCCTGCACCGTAACAGCTACTTGCACCATATCAACATGACTACCGACAACAGCCGCCGCAAAACATTAGGTTATTTCAAAGGCTTAGGTGCAGATTTAGACAGTGTGCCTGAAATTGCAATCAAATTAGGGGAAACGGTGGCTAAAATTGCGTTGTTGGTTGGGATTTAAATAAAAACGGCGGGAGAAACGGCAAACCGTTCAGCCAAGGCTTTAATTTGGCGGGTATTAAGCTCACGTTTGCCGTTTAAAATTTCAGAAACTACCCCTTGACTGCCAATTTCGGGTAAATCGCTTTGTTTTAGCTGATGTTCCTGCATTAAAAAAGTTAGGACTTGTTGAGGGGTGGCTTCGGGTGAGGCGAAGTGTTGTTTTTCATAGTCCGATACCAACATCCCGACAAAATTTAATAAGGACGCTAACGGGTGTTGTTCATTTTCGCCAACACAATCAATGAGTTGATTTAATAAGTCGATGTGTTTTTGGTAATCGCTGTCTGTATGCGGCGCGATAACCCAAGGCGCGATACTGTGCCAGTGTTCGGTTAAGGAATCAAAAGTTGTGTTCATTTAATGTTTCCACCGTTGTTTGTCATATTCGGCATGGGTGAGGACATTTCTAATATAAATTTTTTTGCTGTTGTAATGAATGGCGGTAATTAAGCGCGTTTCGTTACCGTGTATATTAAAAACGGTTAAGTTGTTTCCGTTGGCGTGTTTGACCACATC
>JAIFMS010000042.1 GCA_020048335.1 Methylococcaceae bacterium
TTATTCTAACGATGCCATTACCTTACAAGATTTAGACCAGACTATTATTACTTGGAATCGGGGCGCGGAACGACTGTATGGCTGGACTGAAAAAGAGGCTTTGCAAATGAAATTCAGCTGTTTGACTCCTGCTAGTCATCGGGTGGTGGCGGAAAAAGTGTTGGAAAAAATAAAACAGGGCGAGATAGTGCCTGAGTTTGAAAGTAAACGGTTGATTAAATCTGGCGAAGTGATTGATGTCAGAGTGACTGCCACTTTGCTGCATTCCAAAGGGCAATATAATGAGATGGTTGCACTGACCGAGCGCGATATTAGCAAACATCAGCGCGAGGCAAAAAATGAATGTGTGGCTTGCATTAAGCAGGTCACCAATATTGTTATTGACAGCACGGAAGCTATTTTATTATTCGATGAGAACGGCAATATTTTTTCCTGGAACCAAGAAGCACAAACGCTTTATGGATGGAACAGCAAAGAAGCGACAGCCATGAATATCAAACAGTTACTGCCTACAGCAAACCAGGGCGATTTTGATAAAGTAGTCTCCCAACTCATCAATAGTGAAAAGATTGCACAAACTTTTATCTGTAAACGACTGACTAAAGAGGGGCAAGAAATTGTAGTAGCAGTCGAAACCTCCATTTTAGGCAACGGCAATGATGATGTGTTATTAATGATTAGTCGTGAACAATTGGCGAACACACCACTATGAATAGGAAAAATATTAAATATTTCAATGAGTTGCGAAAAAAAGCCGAGTCGTTAGTTTATCCAACTTGTGAGGAAGATTTTGAATTAAACCCTGAAAAAATTAAACATTTGTTTGAAGAGTTAAGCATTAATCAAGTTGAGCTGGAGCGGCAATACGAAGATTTTAAATTAACCCAAACCGCCTTGCAGCAATCGCGGCAAGATTTTGCCAATTTGTTTGATTTTGCCCCAGTAGGTTACATTCGCCTAGATGAAAATGCGCAGATGTTGCAGATGAATAAAACCTTTATGACGATGTTGCAAATTCCGCCTACGAAACTGAAAAATAAACATTTTGCCCAGTTTGTGGATGAACGTGATTTGGCGTTATTTAACGTGCGCTTTCCGGCGTTTTATAAAAAGCCGGACAATAAAACGTTAGAATTACGCCTGAAAACGTATAAAGGCGAAACGTTTGAAGCAGAATTAAAAGCTTATTTTTTAGATGATACCAGCGAGTTAAGCAAAAAAACCCAACCGTGTTTATTAGTGACGCTGACCAATGTTTCTGAACGTAAAGACATGGAGCGGGAATTGCAATTGTCCGCCATTGTATTTGAGAACAGTGATGCGGCGATTATGATTACTGATATTGAGGGGCGAATTTTAAAAACCAATTTAGCTTTTAGCAAAATCACTGGCTATGAATCCGAAGAAGTATTGGGCAGGTCAACCCGAATTTTAAACTCAGGCAAACAAAGCAAGGCTTTTTATCAAAATTTATGGCAACAGTTAAAAACGCAAGGCAGTTGGCGCGGTGAAATCTGGAATCGACATAAAAACGGCACTCTGTATGCAGAATGGTTAAGTATTAATTCGGTGGCGGATAAATTTGGGCGCACGTCGCATTACATTGCCATTTTTAACGATATTACCCAGCGCAAACAGGATGAGGAAAAAATAAAATATCTGGCGCATTACGATATTTTAACCCAACTACCGAATCGCGCTTTGTTCAATGACCGTCTGCAACACGCTATTTCCTATGCTAAACGGCATAAACAATGGTTAGCGGTGTTTTTTTTGGATTTAGACCGCTTTAAACAAATCAATGACACCTTAGGTCACGCGGCGGGTGATGTGTTATTGCAACAAGTGGCGAAACGATTAAAAAACTGTGTGCGTGAAACCGATACGGTAGCACGTTTTGGTGGCGATGAGTTTGTGATGCTATTGACTAACTTTAGCGATGAAGAAAGTGCCATTTTACAAAGCACCGAAATTTCAGCGCATATTTTAAAAGCTCTGTCGCAGCCGTTTGATATTGCAGGGGGACGGGTGATGAGTTCTGGCAGTGTCGGTTTTACGTTGTATCCTAAAGACGGTTATTCAGCGGTTGAGTTGATTAGAAATGCCGATACCGCCATGTATCACGCCAAAGAAAAAGGGCGCAATACCTATCAGCATTATACCGACGAAATGCACTCTAACTCACTGGCGCGTAGTTTGTTGGAAATAGAACTGCATTCTGCGTTAGCCAATCAGGAGTTAGTGCTATTTTATCAACCGCAAGTCGATTTGCAAAATCACAATAAAATAGTGGCAGTGGAAGCCTTGTTGCGTTGGCGACATCCGAAAAAAGGCATTATTCCGCCCAATGATTTTATTCCTATTTTAGAAGAAACCGGCTTGATTCATGCGGTAGGTGAATGGATTTTAAAAACCGCGTGTCAGCAATTAAAACAGTGGCACACAAGTAAATACTCTGAGTTGAAAATGGCGGTTAATTTGTCGGCAAAACAGTTCATGCACTGCGACCATTTAGTGGAAACGGTTAAAAAGGTTTTAGCCGATTGCCAATTAGACGGGCGTTATCTGGAACTTGAAATTACCGAATCGGTGATGATGCAAAACTTGCAAGAAACATCAAACGTGTTGCGGCAATTACGCGAAATAGGGGTGTGTATTTCGTTGGATGATTTTGGGACGGGCTATTCTTCACTGGCGTATTTAAAAAAATTTCCCCTTGATACCTTAAAAATAGATGCTTCATTTGTGCGCGATATTGCAGAGGACAAAGATGACCAGATTATTATTCAGTCGGTGATTGCAATTGCCGCGCAAATGCTGCTGAATACGGTAGCCGAAGGGATTGAAAATCAAGCGCAAGCGGATTTTTTAATTGCACAAGGTTGCAAGCTGGGGCAAGGTTTTTTTTATTCCAAACCTGTCCCAGCCGAATTGTTATAAATTAGTTTTGCGCTAAGGGCAGTTCTATCCAAAACGTTGTACCTACTTGATATTGACTGGCAAAACCGATTCTGCCATTCATGGCTTCGACCAGTTTTTGGGTAATCATTAAGCCAACCCCCGTGCCTTCGATTTCTGACTTATTATGCGCGATACGCGAAAAAGGCTCAAAAACACGGGCATAATCCTCTTCTTTAATCCCAAAACCACTGTCTTCAATACTGATGCGTAAATAATACTCTGCACATAAAGTGCTGGTGATTTTTACCCTGCCCTGTGGACGATTATATTTCACCGCATTGGATAATAAATTGAGCAGCACTTGTTTTAAACGCATTGCATCCGCCAACACTTTATAATCTTTCGCTAAACACTGGGTTAACGTAATTTGTTTTTGCCGTACAGAGGGGGAAATCAATAAACACGCCCCGTTAATAATATGCTGGATGGAAAGTTTTTCCGTGTGAAAATCAACTTTTCCCGCATCAATTTTTGCAATATCTAACACTTCATTAATCAAATCCAATAAATGATTTCCTGCATCTAAAATATGCCTTATATCTTCTTGCTCATCCGGGGCAATATTTTCATCCATTGCCAATAATTGTCCAAAACCTAAAATCGCATTCAGTGGGGTGCGTAATTCATGGCTCATCCGTGATAAGAATTCAGATTTTGCTTGATTGGCTTTTTCTGCCACTTCCCGCGCTTGTTGCGCTTCTTGCTCTGCCTGTTTTAGCGCGGTAATATCATCAACACTGACCAATAAATGAAATCCGCCCGCAATATTGGCTGAAATCAGCGTAGCTTTTAAATTAACAATGATTTTTTTATCATCGGTTGATTTTAAAAAAATTTCTAATTGTTTGTCTTCAGGGGCTTTAAAAAAAGCATGAAAGCGGGTAATAAATAACGTTTTACTGTCTTCATGAATAAAGTTTACAAAATGCAAATGATTAATTTTGTTTAATGGAAACTTAACTAACTGGCTAAAAGTTTTATTGGCATTATGAATAATCGCTTTGTCATTTAACATGACATAACCAATCGGCGACAGATGATAAAGTTGTGAAAACAATTCATTAACTTGTTGTAATTCTTGATAACTGGTTAATAATTTATTTTCAGCTTCTTGCAATTGATTATTTTGCATTTGCAATTCAACTTGATGAACTTGCAAATCGTGTAAAACCCGTTGATACTCAGAATCCGAGTCTGCATTCATACTTAATTTTGCGGTTGCTTTGTGTGTTTCAAATTATAACTGAGATTACTCAGTCCCTACATTTTACGATATTTTGGCTATGCCAAGTAGACTATTTTCAACAAAAGATTCAGTTTTTCAAGACAATTTTATAAACCTATCACTAAAAAAATACCTGCGATAATCCCTAAAATGGCAATGACAAGGCTACTATAGTGAAAGGTAATATGAAATAAAAACAGAGTATTTTGTAAAATAGCCCAGCAGCCTAACAGAAAAATCCCGATATTGCCGTGTTTTAATTTAACCCCATACAAAAATAATGCCGCCCCTGATACAAGATTAATAAGTGGCAATATTTTATCTTCTTTGGGAAAAGAAAATTTAAAGACCACTTCTAAGCCTTGAATAATTAGCCATGCTGCTAAAAACCACAGACCTGCTTGTTTCATTCGCCGCTCTCTTTTAAGGCTTTTAGCAAATAATTATGCGAATCCTGGGTTAAGTTAAAATCTAATGCTTTATTAATTTCTACAAATTGAGCTAATTCTGCACGACTTTTCAATTCATTATTGCCTTTATTTTCTAACGCCCTAATAATCATCGCAACGTTAATTAAACCAATATCTTGCGCGGGTTGAAATAAGGATTCATCCTCATTTTGGGCTTTAACGGCGATTAAAAGATGACTGTCTACTAAGCCAATAAGCAAGGTTTCAACCAATGCGTGGGGTAAATTAAGCCGCAAAGCGATTTGTTCACAACTTAAAGCCGTCTCGGCGCGGGCAAAGCGTTGAATAATCAATTGACAAACTTGTAACGCAATGATTTTTTGGGTAGAAAAACTGGTGTTGCTATAATGCTCATTGTGTTTGTAATTCGCATAATATTGAATATAGTACGATATTTCACAACCAAATAATACAATCACCCAACCTAATTGCAACCAGATAAAAAATAACGGCAATGCAGCAAAACTACCATAAATCGCATTATAACTGGTGAGTAATACTTGTAAGGTTAAATAAGCCCATTGGGCTAATTGATAAATAATCCCTGTAATCATTCCTGCAATAACACCTGCTGACCAATTGACTTTTTGATTGGGCATAAACATAAAAATAAAGCTAAATAAAATGGCCATAATTGCAATAGGCATATAATTTAAGGTGTAAAGCAAAATAGAGCTACTGGTATCATTAATATGTAATTGTGTAACAAGCCAAGTCACTTGCGTTTTAACAAACACCGTCATACTGCTGGAAACAATTAATAAAATCGGGGCAAGTAACATTAAGGATAAATAATCGCTTAATTTGCGAGTCAAACTGCGTCCTTGTTTGATTTGCCAAATTTGATTAAACGAGTCTTCAATTGTGCCAATCACTTTAATCACCGTCCAAAACAACAGCACAATTCCCATCCCCGCAACCACCCCGCCTTCGGCATTGGCGAGCATTTTTTCGGCAAAATCAATCAAGCGCAGCATCATTTTATCTTGTGCTGGAATTTGCTCAACCAATTGTTTTTGTAAAACTTTTTCAAAACCAAAGCCTTTTGCAACCCCAAATAACATCGCAATAATCGGCACAATGGATAACACGGTGTACATTGTTAATGCCATTGCCCGCAATTCACAGGTATTTTTTTTAAAGCCATGCAGTGCGAGCAAAAAAATCTTCAAGCTTTTTAATGCCACCGCTTGGCGGGTGATAAGGTCTGCTTCTGAAATTTTCCAAATATCTTGGGTGATAAAAGTGTGAAAATTCAATGCCATTTTGCATCCTACTCCTGATTAAACATTTTGAAAAACTTGTGCGGCTATTTTGCGTTTTATTCGCTCTTTTAGCAAAGGCAATTGCTGTTTAAAAAAGCCTTAAGTAGTAAAACAAAAGTTTTGGAATGCAAAACCTAGGTTTTGCACTCCCTCTAGCAAATAAAACGTACAAAAACTTTGACTCACTTACTTAAATAATTTTCAGGTACAAAAACCTTTCAGGTATTAAAGACCTGAAAGGTTTAGCTGTGAAAATAAATGTTTGATTAACGACATAAACAGCCCTGCAATTTTGTTTTAAAACCAGAAAGAGTTAAATAATAACAATGTGTTAAGGGGTTGGTATAGCCATTGCTTGGTATTTAATTTTCAGTTTATCAGCCAGGTTTTAAGCCATTATGAAATTACAAATTGAACGCAGCTATGTTGAAGCGATGGTGGCAAGGTTTCCTGAACTTCAGAGTTTGTCCGAACAACTCAAGTTTGGTAACAAAGCCGATATTCCTTTTCATCACCTGTCTACGCTGCAACTGGATTTTTTGCGCAGTTTGTATGAGCAAGCAGGCGCGTCTATGCAAGGCAAAGCGGCGCAACTGTTTACCTTGCAACAGGCTTTAACAGAGGGCGGCAAACGGTTTGCTGAGGGCGAGTTGGAGTTATTAGTCCCCGCTATTGCGCAATTTTTAATCAACAAGGTGTTGCGCGGTTGGTTATTTAAAATCAATGTGTTAGGGAGACCGTTAGCCTATTTAGTGTCACGGATTGATTTTACCCCGCCCAGTGAAGAAGAAAACGGGCGAATTTTACTGGAATTAAAAGCCAATTCAATGGCAAAAATTGTTTCCGTGACCATGATGATTCGTGAGCGCGATATTCTGGATAAAACCCTTGCCGAAATTTTTGCCACTAACAGTTTTTTAAAAGAAACCCCTGAATTAATAGCCACTTATGACCGTTCGGCGGCGCGTTATTTTCAGCACCGTGCCGATTACAGCCAGCAATTTTCTGGCAGCGGTACGGGCGTGGTTGCTGATGACCCTACCGCCACCCATCGCAATACCGATTGGTCGCGCAAAAATGTGGTGGTGTTATCCTCGGGCGGGGGTTCAGCACGTTTGGTTAATGATGAGGACGTGATTAAAGAGCGTGAGCTTGCGCTGGATGTCACAGGGGATATTTTAAGCAAATATTTACGCAAAGCAGGACGCAGCACCAGTTATAACAATAAAGTGGAAAGCGCGGCAGAAACTATCCAAGCAGAAATGCCAAAAGGCTTGTTTACCGAGCTGCCTGTGCATGGCTATATTTTGATGTTTCACTTGGAACTGCATCAGCATTTATGGGTGCATGTTGATGATGTGCAGCCTTATCAGTATCAGCCTGATTTAAAAAATAAATTAATCCTGCCGCCTGAGCAAACCGATTTAATCGACATTCTCACCGCTGAAATGGATATGTTGATGGATGATATTGTCGAAGGAAAATCTGGTGGTACAACCGTGTTATGCGTTGGGCCTGCGGGAGTTGGCAAAACCTTGACGGCGGAAGTGTATTCAGAAATTATTAAACGCCCGCTGTATCGGGTGCATTCGGGGCAGTTGGGCTTAAATGTCACGGAAATGGAATTAGCCTTGAAAAATACCTTAACGCGGGCGCAACGTTGGGGCGCGGTGATGTTGATTGATGAGGCGGATGTGTATATTAAACGCCGTGATGACAATATTGCGGCGAATGCGGTAGTGGGGGTGTTTTTGCGGGTGTTGGAATATTTTAATGGCTTGCTATTTTTAACCACTAATCGGGTGGGCGATATTGACGAGGCGATTATCTCGCGCTGTATTGCTATTATTCGCTATCATCAACCCACATTTGATGACCGCTGCAAAATTTGGGCGGTGATGGTGGAACAATTTGGATTAAATGTCGATGCTGAATTGATTAATACCTTGTCAAAAACCTTTCCCAAAGCCAGTGGACGCGATATTAAAGGGTTGGCGAAATTAGCGGCAAAATATTGTCATCACAAATCGGTTGCACCGAGTTTAGCGGTGTTTAAAAAATGCAGTATTTTTCGGGATATGGAACATGAGGAGGAACACGCATGAACATGAAATTTTATATGACTCCCGGTTCTTGCACGACTGGCATTCACATTTTGCTGGAAGAAATCGGGCTAGTTTTTGAGGCGCATCTGGTTAATTTAATGGCGGGCGACCAACACAAAGCCGATTATCGGGCAATTAATCCAAAAGGCACGATTCCGACTTTAGTGCGTGAAGATGGCACGGCATTAACTGATTTTCAGTCTATCGCGTGGTGGCTGGCGAAAACCTATCCGAAGCGTAAATTATTACCTGACAACTTAGAAGACGAAGTGCGGGTTTTAGAGATGATGAATTACGCAGTGAATACGATTCACGGGCAAGGTTTTACTCGTATTTTTACCAGCGAAAAATACACGCCCAATCCTGCCGATTATGCAGCGGTTAAAGCACGGGGTGAGGAAATTGTGACAGAAGCTTTTGTGATTGTGGATAATTTGTTAGCGGGGCGTGAGTATGTGGCGGGACATTTTACCCTTGCCGATGCCGCGCTGTTTTATGTGGAATTTTGGGGAACGTATTTGAAAATGCCGTTGCCAGAAAATTGTGCGGCACATTATCACAGGCTATTAAAACGTCCAGCCGTAAAACAGGTGTTAATGGAAGAGGGCTATGGAAATTTATTTCAGTAGATGATGATAGAGCGACTTTACGCCGCATTTTGTCCTTTTTTTACTGGCGCGGTAATGAACAAAGCCCCATTACTGGGGCTTTATCATTCAATTTTCTAAGCTACCTATGCGGTAGTGAACAGTGTTGTTTTTAAAATGACAAAGGGCGGCGTTTTCTAAGCTACCTATGTGGTAGTGAACGATGGTTCGATTGCGCCATTGACTAAAAAACATTTCTAAGCTACCTATGCGGTAGTGAACTACCCCGCCGCTTCCAGTCTTTAGAATCTCGCTTTCTAAGCTACCTATGCGGTAGTGAACGCAACCCAAACGTTCAATATCACTAACTTTATTTTCTAAGCTACCTATGCGGTAGTGAACTTAATGCGATTAAAAAGCTAACCAAAGCCTATTTTCTAAGCTACCTATGCGGTAGTGAACGCTATAACGTACACAATTTGATGGAGATTAAATTTCTAAGCTACCTATGCGGTAGTGAACGAAAAAACAAGCTGGCTGATTCGCGGCTATATTTTCTAAGCTACCTATGCGGTAGTGAACCTGTTGATTTTTGCAGTACACGCCGCGTTATTTTTCTAAGCTACCTATGCGGTAGTGAACTCGTTTACTCTGCTTGGTTATCTCCCAATTTTTTTCTAAGCTACCTATGCGGTAGTGAACGCAATTTGGAATCGAGCGCGTGACCGTGAAATTTTCTAAGCTACCTATGCGGTAGTGAACGCGGGTGACGATGGCAAGGATGATTTAGTGGCTTTCTAAGCTACCTATGCGGTAGTGAACATAACTCAGTTTTTCAAATTTTAGCTGAATACTTTCTAAGCTACCTATGCGGTAGTGAACTTTTCAGCAGTGGACGTAGTATCGCGTGAGATTTTCTAAGCTACCTATGCGGTAGTGAACGACAATCACTAATCTCGATGTAAGTCCCCCACTTTCTAAGCTACCTATGCGGTAGTGAACAATCTTTAACCCCCTTGGTTGCAAACGTGTAATTTCTAAGCTACCTATGCGGTAGTGAACCAGAAGGAAGCCTTTAAACCGATTGATAAATTTTTCTAAGCTACCTATGCGGTAGTGAACAACGCCCTATCAACACCTATAAACTTTTGCATTTTTCTAAGCTACCTATGCGGTAGTGAACAAGCTGGGCAATTTACAACCTATTGACTGACTTTTCTAAGCTACCTATGCGGTAGTGAACTAAGAAAAATCTGGTGGGATATGGTTGGGGATTTTCTAAGCTACCTATGCGGTAGTGAACCACCGTTTCCAAGTGCAGTTGTTATTTTTGGATTTCTAAGCTACCTATGCGGTAGTGAACGTTTTCTTGACATGATAACGGTCTCCTTATAATTTCTAAGCTACCTATGCGGTAGTGAACTACCCTCAAAAGAGTTAAAAGGCGCGTTGGGCTTTCTAAGCTACCTATGCGGTAGTGAACATC
>JAIFMS010000032.1 GCA_020048335.1 Methylococcaceae bacterium
CACTTAAACCATGTAATTGACTTCAAAAGTCAATATAGCATGAGACTTTATGAGCTTTTGAAAATGGAAGCATTCAAAGTAGATAAAAATGGACAATTTGAAAGAATTTTTGATGTAAATGAATATAGGAATTTATTGGGGGTTGATACAAAAGACTACCCGCTTTTTGCTAATTTCAAACAGAAAGTAATACAACCGGCAATAAGAGAGATTACCGATAAAACCGACCTCATTATTGCTGATGTGAAATATGGGAAAACAGGGCGTAAAGTAACGAATATGACTTTTTTTGTTGGGGTTCGTTCTGAATATGATACCAAACTCCGACAAGCGAATTTAAGGATTGAAGATATACAACCCGAAAAGGAAAACGAAAATCATCCCGTTATTGAATCTCTCATTTCTTTAGGCTTTTCATTTGAAATAGCGACAAAATATAAGAACAAACACGGCGTTAAAAAAATAGAAAGGAATATTGCCTATACGCTGGCGAAAAAACAAGAAGGGCTTATTAAGGATATTCCTGCTTATCTCAATATTGCAATAGAAAATGATTACGGCGGGGCTTGGGATATTGAAAATAAAAAGAAAGAAGAAAAGAAAAAAGAGGCTTTAGAATTAGAAAAGACAAAAAAATCAGAAGAGGAAAAAAAGAAAAAAGCAGTAGCAGAGCAATATAAAAAGGTTTTAGAGGATTTTTATAATTTACCTGACGGGGTACAATCAATAACAAAAGAAAGTTTTATTTCTGGCTATGAGCAAGGAAGTTTTGTATCTAATGAATGGGCAAAAGCAGAAAATGAAAAGAAAAACCCCATCGAAAAATTGCTTATCAAAGGGGTTTTTATTGAATTTCTAATAAAGAAAAATATCTGCGTTTCTATATAATTATCGTACTAATTGCAATAAATTTTCATAATTAGTAATAACTCCGTATTTAACTTTTTCTTGGGTAATTTTTAGAAAAAATCGTTTAGCACACTCAATTTTACATTCTTCAACCTTTCTTAATTCTAATGATGATAAAGTGCCTTTTGTTTCGGCAATGAAGTAAATATGCTTTACCTTTCCTTCTTTAAAAGCAATCGCCCAGTCGGGGTTATAATTTCCAACGGGGGTTGGGATACAAAAGGCTTTCGGTAATTTTGCGTACACCACTACTTCTGTACTGGTATCGAGGACGCTTGCAAAATGCTTTTCAATGTTTGAATCTGTCAAAACATAATCATAAATATGACGCTTTAACGGTTCGCTTGTTGGTGTAGAGGTAAGGTTTACAGGTCTTGTAAAAATTTCGCTACCATACACCTCTTCAATGGGATTATATGAAATGCACTCTATAATTTCGGTTGCTTTTTGCTCATTTATAAGATTACTTGCTTTGGCAATAAAGTCTTCTGGGTTGGTTTGGTACTGGTCAAAAGTTTTCCTATCAATTCTTTGTAAAATTTGGGCTATTGTTTGACGGGTTAGCTTCGTACCGATTGCTAATTTCCCAAGTAAATCATAGCGAACCTTTGAATAAACTGAATGTTTCAAGCTCAAATCTGGTGTTTGAGTAGAATTAAGTTTGAATGACTCGCCTTGTTTAAGTGCCTCATAAGTCGTTTGATTCGTTTGCTCGCCACTCTGTATCGTATATTGTAATTTCGTAACTTGTAATTCTTTATTGAGGGTATTAACGCATTTTTCAATCAATTGGTCACTATCAAATTGAACGGTATACACTGCTTTTCTATTGATGGTATTCCAAAGTGTTTGAAACTCTTTTTTATAAAAGTTATCATTAAGGGTATTGATTCGGCTTTGTCTTTCGTTGTCTATTGTTGGCAATTGACTATCGGTAAATATACTATCAATTAGGGAAAAAACTTGTTCGCTGTATGGTGCTAATTCTGGCGGTAATGGGGCTAATTGTTGCGTTTGTTTTGCCTCGTGGTATTCCTGACTTATATGGTCGTTTTCATCCGTATAATCGTTTTTCAAAAGGTATTTATAAATCTGTTTTGCTATTTGTGGCGTGACTTCTTTATTACCATCTGCGGTTTTTAATATCTTGCCTGTAAAATACTTTTCATCGGCAATACGGGGGCGTTCTGATAGTGACTCGCTCATGTCTTTTTGTAGTCCGCTGACAAAATCGGCATAGCTCTCATTGGTAACAATCGTTAATCTATTGATTTCGTGGACGGTTTCGGGGTCGTCCATGCGGTCGCCGTATTTATTCACGGCAAGTCTGAGTCCTCGCCCTACTTCCTGACGGCGTGAAATACTATTGTCGCTGTATTTGAGTGTACAAATGACAAAAACATTGGGATTATCCCACCCTTCCCGCAAAGCAGAATGCGAAAAAATAAACCGTACAGGCTCGTCCAGTGATAACAACCGCTCTTTGTCTTTCAGAATAAGGTCGTAAGCGTCCGTATCGTCTGTTTCTGATGATTTTTTGCTTGTTTCTGGGTTTTTAAGTCGTCTGGTTTTTTTATCAATCGAAAAATAGCCATTATGGGTTTTATTGGTCTCAATACCTCGTAAATAACGACTATAAGCTGAATCCTCTAAAGCCAGTATTTCATTGACTTGCTGGGTGTATTCCTCTTCAAATATCCGTGCGTATTCTCCCGCCTGTTCGCCGTTTTCATCATAACAACGATATTTTGCGACTTCATCAATGAAAAACAGGGATAAAACCTTAATTCCTTGCTCAAATAACACTTTTTCCTTTTCAAAATGAGCTTTAATCGTTTCACTAATTTGAATTCGTCTTAAAATAGATTCGTCTATATCTCCGCTGGCTTCGCCTACTTGCAACTCCACGCCATTGGTAAAGCTGATAGTGTTGGTATTGGCGTTAATATCTGCCACTACAAAACCCCTGTACTGGTCAAGTTCGCCTGAAAGTGTAAATAGATTGTCGTTTTGACTGATTTGCCGTGTGATTCTTTTAATACCGTTGCTTTGTTTGATTTCGAGTTGTAAACGGGCTACAGGGGGCTTTTTTGATGTAATTATTGTTTCAAAGTACAAATACGCATTTGTTCCCGTCAAACCTTTTACCGTAATGCCTCGCACGGCTATTTTTTTGACAAGCTTTTGATTGTAGGCATCTAATGCGTCAAGGCGGTGTATTTTGTTATAAGTGACTTTGTGGGTTGCTGAATAGCGTAACATTATCAAGGCGTTAAAAGCCTTAAAAGAATCAAGTGTTTTCGCACCTCCCATTTTTTGCGGTTCATCTAAAATCAAAATAGGGCGGTTTTGAGCAATCACTTCAATCGGTTTGCGTGATTGAAAAGTATCCAGTGCCTCATAAATACGGCGGTTGTCTTTTCCTGTGGCATTAAATGCCTGTACATTGATGACCATGATATTGATACCAGAGTCAGAAGAAAACGCTTCTAAATTATGCAACTGTTTGGAATTATAGATAAAAAACCGTGTCTTCTTGCCATAACTCTCTAAAAAATGCTCGGCGGTAATCTCCAACGATTTATACACGCCCTCACGGATGGCGATACTCGGCACAACGATAATAAATTTACTCCACCCGTATTTTTTATTGAGTTCAAAGATAGTTTTGATATAGCAGTATGTTTTGCCCGTTCCCGTTTCCATTTCAATATCAAGATTGATATTGCAAATTTTATCTTCATTGAGGCTTGCTGAAATAGGCAAGTTTTGTTGTCGTTGGGTAGTCCTGATATTTTCGAGTAATTTTAATGAGCCAAGCTGAAAAGGGGCATTTCCAAAGCCTGAATTTCCTATTGATAATTGCACTTCATCGTCATTAGTTATTTTGTATGCAATCCCCGTTTGATAGGGTTGCCCTGCAAAACATTTAACGACAGATTCAACGGCGTTGGTCTGATAAGCTTGTTGTTTGAATTTGAGTTTCATAAATTAGATAGTTTTAATTTCAGTATGAGAAGACAAAGACTTAAATAGCTGTTCAATATTGATTTTTACGCTATCATCGGCAAAACCTGAATCACAAAATACCACCCGCAACGGTTTTTGTTTTACCAGTTCTTTTATAAAGTCTTCGGTAATCCCGCCCTGTCTATCAAAACACGCCACTATCTCATTATCCGCTACGGTAAAAACCGTTTTTTCGTCAATCGTTTGTGCGGTTATCGGCAAAGTCAAATCTACGCCCCAATCAAGCAATACCTGAAACAATAAATCTTCATCGCTTCGGTCTGCTCGTATGTTGTCCACTAAATTCAAAAGGTCTGCTTGGTTGGTTTGGTCGGGGCTGTAATAGACTTCATTCATGTTGGAACTGTCTATTTTCAGAACACGAAAGCCTATATCCAGTTGCTCAATCCCCTCTTTTTCGGCGTTTTCGGTTTTGATTTTCTGCCCTGCTCGGCGTACCCGCTCTTTGCCAATTTCGGCAATGGTGGTATATCCCGCCTTAAATGCTTCACTTTTTTCATCGCACGGTTCGGGCAATTGCACCATGATAAATTTGCGGTTTCCACCGTCTTCGGCGTTTAACTGCATAACGGCGTGGGCGGTGGTCGCTGAACCTGAGAAAAAATCTACAATGATTGCATCTTTGCTAAAATTTGTAGATAAAAGTATTAAATACTTCAATAAATCAATTGGCTTAGGAAAGCTAAATAATTTTCCATTAAACAAGTCATTAAAATTTTTAGTACCATCTTGGCTCATTCCTATGTCTGCTGGTAAATTTGTACTTACTGGCACATAGCCAAACAACTCTCCAGATTTAGTTTCATCATCTGTTTTGAAATAACGAAAAACAGGCTTACTAATATTCAGAAAATCATAATCACCAGGGAAAACAATACGGTTATCTGCTAGATATTTTGGTAAAGTATCTTCTGTGATAGCCCATGTTCTATTTGGATTCGCTGGGTATTCTTCGCCTGTCCTTGGATTAGTAATAGTAAAAAAACTATTTGGACGCTCTGCTGAACTGGTTTGTTTGGTTAAATCATGTACACGCCATAAACGACTTGGTAAATCAGGCGTTTCATAATATTTTCTTTCTTTACCTTTCAAACTAGCAATAAATTGATAGTTGGCATAAGACAATATCCATTCATAATCTTGGCTTACACCAAAAGGAACATCTGATTTTGCTGTTCTTTTCCTCCAAGGGAAAACTCCAACAAAATTTACCTCTCCAAAAACCTCATCACACAACCGCTTTAAATTCGCTTGTTCGTTATCATCAATAGAAATAAAAATCACGCCGTCATCTTTCAATAAATTCCGTGCCAATTTCAAGCGTGAATACATCATACTCAACCAATCAGAATGAAAACGCCCGTTTGATTCTGTGTTTGCAATTAAACGATTGCCATCATCGTCCGCCTGATTAGAACGCAGTTTGTAACTCTCGGTATCTTCGGCAAAATCATCAGGATAAATAAAGTCGTTGCCCGTGTTATACGGCGGGTCTATGTAAATCATTTTTACCTGATTCAAATAGGTTTCCTGCAAAAGTTTCAAAGCGTCTAGGTTGTCGCCCTCAATGTACAGGTTTTGCGTGGTGTCAAAATCCACGCTTTCCGCTCTGCATGGTCTGAGTGTTTTGATTATCGGGGCGTTGGCGGTCAATAAGGCTTCTTTTTTGCCTACCCAATTGAGCTGATACCGTTCTTGTGACCCCTCCACGATTGAGCTAGACAATTCTTGTTTGAGCAAGTCAAAATCAATCGCCCTTTTTGGTTCGCCGTTGTTGTCGGTGGTTTCCGTGACACACTGGGGGAAAAGCTCTGCCAATTTTGTAATGTTGGCTTCGGTAAAGTCGGGGGTGTGAAGTTTCAATTTATTCATAGTGGGTGGTTAAAAAATTTTGCCTGTGGGCATTATAAGTAATTCTAAAAAAAGTCAAAGGACGCATACGCTAAAACGCTTGCCTTTTCTCCTCTGTCTCATATACTGTAGTTTGTAAAACACACTAAAAACAATCGTTTAAGTGTCTCAAAAGTTGTTTTATAAGAATATTCTCATTACTCCTTAAAGTTTCTGAAACATGAAAATAGGCTATGCCCGTGTCAGCACTACTGGGCAAAATCTCGATATTCAGCTCGAAAAACTCGGAGCTTTCGGGTGCGAAAAAATCTATCAAGAAAAACTCTCTGGCAAGTCTGGGGATAATCGCCACGCTCTGCAAGATGCCATCGCCTTTGCTCGTGATGGGGATATTTTCGTAGTGACTCGTTTGGATAGGCTCGCCCGTTCCGTTCTCGACCTCGTACAGATGACAAAAGAATTTGAGAAGCAAAGTATCGGGTTCGTGGTTCTCGACCAACAAATAGATACAACCACCCCAACGGGTCGGCTTATGTTTCATGTTTTATCTGCTATTGGGGAATTTGAAAGGGAACTGATAAACGAAAGAGTCAAAGAGGGAATAGCCAAAGCCAAGGCAAAAGGGGTTCGGTTCGGGCGTTCTCCCAAGCTCACCTCTGAGCAAGTCATAGAGTTCCGCCGTGAATTTAAGAATCCACCTGACTGAATCAGTAAAGCGGATATTGCTAGAAAGTGGGGAATGAGTCGGGCAAGTGGGTATAGATTTTGTAAATAGCTCTTCAAATGATAATTATATAATTATAATTTGACTTTCGTATATAAACTATATAATAATCGTATACTTACTATACGATTATTATATTACAGAATTACTTATGATTATTATATGCGGTGGGATAAAAGGGGGCGGTGGCAAAACTACCTCATCTATCAATCTTGCGATTATGCGGGGGCTTTCTGGCTATGATGTCTTGCTAGTCGATGCGGACAGTACGGATAATGGCAATGCGTCCGATTTTTCCGCTATCCGTGATGAGGTAGTCGAAAACAAGGCATATACTGCTATCAAGCTGAACGGCAAAACCATTGCTAAAGAAATCCCTAAACTCGCTGAAAAATACGATGACATTATTATTGATGTTGGCGGTCAAGATTCTGTCTCTCAAAGAGCCTCTCTCACGGTGGCTGATATTTTCCTCGTTCCCGTCTTTCCATCTTCCTTTGATACTTGGGTAGTCGATTCTGTGAATTCGCTAGTTGAGGAAGTCAGTGCCATCAATACAAAACTCAAGGCATTTTGTTATCTGAGCCGTGCTGATGTATCAGGAAACCAAAATGATGATACGGCTAAAATTCTAAACGAAGATTACCCTGAAATTGAATACATTGACTGCCCTATTAAAAATCGCAAGGTTTTTAGAAATTCAGTGGCTCAAGGTTTGGGGGTTGTTGAGTTTAAGCCTAAAGACTCAAAGGCTATTGAAGAACTAGAAAAACTCTATAAATTTACCTTTAATGAAGATTATAAAGCAGTATGATTATTATATGATTAACATACTAAAATAATATAATAATCATATAACTATAAAATAACAACCGTATAATAACTATATAACTATAAATTATGACTAGCACAAGCACAGTATCCAAAAGACCTCGAAAAACCGAACCAACTATTACCTCGAAAGATGACTTTATTAGTCAAGCTGGGAGCAATTTAGCTGACGGCGAAGTAAAAAAAGCGAAACAAAAAAAATCACAAATTCCCGTGATTATTCCTCCTCAATTGCTCGATAATTTAGATAAGCATATTGAAGCCACCATGACGGGTTTAAGTCGCTCTTCTTGGATATGTCAAGCCATCAAAGAAAAATTAGATAAGGATAATCCCTGAGAATATGATTAAATAATAACCATATAATTATCATATAGTATCTATGTTATTACTATATGATTACAATGTTATAATTATATGATAACAGTATGATTATAGAATACAATTAAACCCTATATAAAACCTACGAAACGGGTTTTATATAGGGTTTTTTGGATTGTTTTATAACGGCACATACTCCAACGGTCGCATACTGGCACTCTCCACGGGGGCGGGTGGTTTTTTGGTAGCTCGTTTCATCCATCCAACCTGAAAATAGGCTTTTGATGGGATAAGGATAGGGTCTTGGTTGCCTGACACGATAAGCACTTCTTCATCTTTCATCGTCCGTATTTCATTCGCATTGAGTAGATATTGCTCTCGGTAGTGTTCCATGTGATTCAAAATATCGGGGGTTTGGTAAAATCGGGTCTTGCCGATTATCCGCTCGAAAAATGAGGCGGTCTCTGGGTCGCTTCCTGCATAGGCAAGGGAAGTATGAAAACCGCCCTGTATACTCTGAGCATAGTCTCGTCCGTATCGGGCATTGAGCTGGGCGATACTCTGTAAAACAATAGAAAGGGAAACCTTATAGCTTCGGATGGTGTTTGCCGTGCTGACAAAATTTGGGATAGTCGAGTGTCCGAACTCATCATAGAGAACGAAAACAGGCAAGGTTTTCGGGGTCGGGGTTTTTCGCATACAGGCATTAAACACACTGCGAAAAAAGAGGCTGGTTAAAAATGAGTAATATTCCTGATGCTGGGGCGGGGTAATGAAATAAACAACGGTTTTTTGTTCCCTGAAAGTATCCAGTGAAAAGCTCGACTCTGCTGTGACTTTGGCAATGTGGGATTGTCGCAAGGCACTTAACGCCGTGATTCCATTCAAAACAAAACTCTGCACTCCTTCTTTGTTGCCTGTCAAAACGCCCTGCCATTCGTTCCACAGTCGGCGGTCTGTCGGGTCGGTGGGGTCTATAGAGTACCTCGCCATGAAATTATCCAGTTTACTGCCGTCTTCTCCAAAATTCTGAAATAAATAGTACAAATTCGCAAGGGTATTGTAGGCGGGGTTTTCCTGCCCTGCATTTCTGAGGCAACCTAAAAATACGGAAACAAAACGAACCGCACCGCTCGCCCAAAAGTCACCACTGCTATTATTTCCGCCTGATTTTCCCGCTTTTATGAGGATTTCGGCTATCTGGTCAAGCTCGATGTCGTTCTGGAGCCTTTACTATTCAATTGGGCAAAGACGCTTTTGTTTTCTAGGATTTGTGTTTTATGATGACGTTATGAAACACGTTACGATTTAATTACACCACGCGAAAAGGTGCTTACTTTCTCATCGCGTCAGGCAACAAAAAACCGCCGATAAGTTACCTTAAAGGCGGTTTTGTTAGGATTTAGGCTTGTTGACAGCAACAGATAAACGCATCGCCTGAGCTATTGCCAAACTTTCCCATGACTAAACCTCGACAACAAGCGGCGAGAGGGCTTGTTGATTCGAGAGAGCGGCAACGGCTTTCCTCTCTTCTGCCCACAGCCCAGCGGTGATGGCTTTTTTGATGTTTTCTAAGGCTTCTTTTTCATCCGCGCCTTGAGAAACGCAGCCAGGCAGTGCAGGGCATTCAACCACAAACCAGCCATCTTCGGCGTGTTCTAAGGTGACATGGGAAAGCATCGGTTTAGCCTTTTAAGAAAGATGGCGGTTTTTGTTTGAGGCGGCGCAATACGTTTCACTATTGCTCTTTACGAGTTAAATAATTAATTGTGTAATTTTTGCGACTACATCAACCATTTCACCTAACTGCGGTAAAGCCTTAAGTGTGCCGTCCCAAAAGACTTTTAAACTTGATTTCTTTGGGTTGGATTTTGATAACTCTTCATTAAAAGATTCAAAAAGTTCTGCTGCTTCTTTATTTCCAGCTTTATTAATTTTATCTTCAACATGAAAGAGAGCTTGTGCTGTTTCAATGTCGTACTGTTCTTTAACTTTGTTAAACGATTCTTCTATTGTTGAGTGATTGACAAGGACGTTATTATTTCCTTGCATATTTATAGTGTCACCAATCGTTTTTGCTGTCATTACTAATTCTCCGATTATTGGAATTACTGGAAAAGATTTTCTACTAGAAGATTGGTCATAATTATGACTGGATTGGTCATAATAATAACTGGATTGGTCTGTAATTTCTGGAGGATTATATTCAGTTGGATAATCATGCTCAACATATTCAACAGTTATATAAGGTTTTTCTTTAGTAGAAGGTAATACAAAGTTATTAGAGTCTGTAAATAACACTGGCAAAGGGCTTAAATTAAAAATAACATCCATGCTTGTATCGTTTATTATTGCTGGGCTACGGATAAAGTAAATAAGCCTTGCTATTCCTGCTGTTGCTGCAACTC
>JAIFMS010000061.1 GCA_020048335.1 Methylococcaceae bacterium
GGGTAGATTGATTATTCAAAAGACTAGCTATGGTAACGATAAAAATGCAAAAATTATACCTTATTTCTTTTTAAGCAGAGGATGTAAATCAGTGCCTCACTTCTGATAGTGGTTTAATCCTTCCTAAAACGTTAGGTGTTTAAAATCTTTGCTTAATGATTATCCTAAAAGTATGAAAAAATCTGTTATAAAGTACAGCTATTTTAAATTTTGAATGCTAAAACCCTTTGTTGCAAATGTTAGTCCTATCCCATTTTCTAATAAAGTGGGTGTGCTGGGAGGGGGTTTTTCGTCATAATCTGTCCCAGACAACTCTTTTCCGATACGACTATGCCAAATTTATTCCCTTACAAACTCAGCTGTGCCTTAATTTTTATCCTGCTGTCTCGTTCTGTTATGGCGCAAACGGCTTCTATGGCAGAAGATAAACAGTTATTGGATGAGTTAAAGTATCTGAAAGAAGAAAATGTGTCAATCGCCTCGCGCATACCGCAAACAAAAGACGATGCCCCTGCTATTTTAACCGTGGTCAGTGAAAAAGAGATTCTTAATTCAGGAGCGCGGGATTTAATTGATGTGTTGCGATTAGTTCCTGGGTTTGATTTTGGGGTTGATTTTGGCAATATCGTAGGACCTATGGTGCGGGGGAATTGGGCGTATGAAGGCGGAATTTTAATTTTGATTGACGGCTTGGAAGTCAATGAACGCCGCTCGGGTACTGTACAATTAGGGCAGCATTATCCTATTGATAATATTCAAAAAATTGAAATTATGCGTGGCCCAGGTTCGGTGATGTTTGGTGGTTTTGCTCGATTAGGGGTGATAAATATCATCACCAAAGGCTTTAAAAACAATGCCAGCATTGAAAATAATCAAGCAGGCAAAGATGCAGATGAAGTGGCGATGACTATCCGTTATGGTCAGATGGAAAAAACCTATGGTCATCGGGGAATCAGTTTTTATGCGGGCAAAAATTTAACCGAAAAAGCGCGAATTACGCTTTCCGCTAAAGCCAGTCAAGCGCACCGCAGTGACAGAGGCTATACCGATGCACACGGCAGCACTATTGGATTAGAAAACACCAATACCTTGAACAATATGCTGTTTAATATTGGCTTTCAATATGGCAAAAATTTAATGATGCGCTTTATTATGGATGATTATGTTGCAGAATCTTCCGATGGCACTTCAGCTATCAGCGTTCCCCCTTTGCTGTTTAACTTTAAATCGTATTTATTTGATGTGAAATATCAGCAGGATGTAACGGACGCGCTAAAGTTGAGCTTTAACTTTAATTACTCGCGGCAATTACCGTGGAGTGTTGAAGCCTTCATTGGCACGGGTTTTCAAACCGCGACTAAACTAGCCACAACCCGTTATTTAGGCAAACTGCGGGCAGATTATCGGGTTAATGAGGCAGTGCAATTAACAAGTGGGTTGGAATTTAGTCACGAAGAATTTGAAAAGCTCGCCCAGCAATATGATTTTGTTAATCCAACAGTATTTCCAATTTATGAAAACATTACCCCTTATGTTGAAGGCTTGATTAAAACCGAATGGGGAAATTTTACCTTGGGACTCCGGTATGATAAACACAATGTTTTTGAAGCAAATCTTTCCCCCCGTTTAGCGTTGACCAAAAAATTAGGTGATTTTCATTATAAATTACTGTACAGCGGTTCATTTCGCACCCCTAATATTGATGATGTTATCTTAAGTAGTGTTGCCAAACTTAAACCTGAACATACTAAAGCCTACGAAATTGAATTGGGCTATCAAATTAATCAAAACTTAACTTTTACAACCAATGCGTTTTATTTATCCACCAAAGATAAGTTAGTTTATAGTTTTGATCATACTAATTTTGGTAGTTATTCTAATGCTTATCAGAGGATTGAATCAGCAGGGGTTGAAACAGAATTGCGTTGGCAACAAAATTGGGGCTATTTAACCCTCAATCATAGCTATTCACAAATGTTGAATAACTTTATGGCGTTTAAACCGATTCAGCAAGCAAGCAATACGCTAGCCAGTTCTGATGCCACACTAGGATTTCCTGCGCATAAATTTACCCTCAATGCCCATTATGAAATAACCCCCTCTCTTTCGGTCAATCCTTCGCTGACAGTGACCAGCAGTCGTTATGGTTATAATGGCGTTGACGCGCTAGGCAATTTAACCTTGCATAAATATTCACCTGATGTATTAGGAAATCTGTATTTTCGCTATCAAGACATAGGGCTTAAAGGACTGGAGTTAGGTGTTGGGGTATATGATATTTTTGGGGTAAACCATAAATTTATTCAACCTTATAACAGTGACCACACGCCTTTGCCTGCGCAGTCACGCGAATTTATCTTTAAAATTTCTTATCACTTGTAATGATTTCAGAGCTTAATTTGTAATAACCCAAGAAGTTTATATGCTACCTAAATTTACCTTACCCGTTTTAGCCATTATCGGTTTTAGCTTTGGTGTTTTTACCGTTGTTCATAGCAATCAACCCACCCCTATTGCTCAACCGATTGCCCAACCTGCTGACTCGCCCTATCCTGTTTTTATTGCGGGGGCGGGGATTATTGAAGCGCAAAGTCAAAACATTTCCATTGGCACTCCCTTAGCGGGGATTGTAGAAACCGTTGCCGTTACTGTCGGGGATAAAGTTGCCGCTGGGCAGATTTTATTCAAAATAGATGCGCGGGAAGCTTTGGCGGAAGTGGCGGTTCGCAAAGCCAATGTTGAACGCGCCAAAGCGTTGTTAGCCGAAACTCAAGCGATGTTGGTCAATAGCCAAACCTTGCTGCATTTAGTTGAGGCAATAACCGATAAACGCGCGATTAGCACTGAAGAAGTTGACCGACGGCGCAATGCTTATCTAATCAACAAAGCGCAATTAGACAGTGCGAAAGCGCAAGTCTTACAAAATAAAGCCGAATTGCTTGCTGCCCAAACAACGTTAGAACGCTTAACCGTGCGCGCCCCTGTTTCAGGGGAAGTGTTGCAACTCAATGTGCGAGCTGGCGAATTTGCCCCTGCTGGCATAACAAATCAGCCTTTATTAATGCTGGGGGATTTAGAACAACTGCACGTTCGGGTCGATATTGATGAAAACGATGCGTGGCGGTTTCGTAAAACAGGTAAAGCCATTGCCTATATGCGCGGCAATCGCACGTTTAAAACCGATTTAGTCTTAGCCTATGTTGAGCCTTTTGTTATCCCTAAAAAATCGCTCACAGGAGACAGCACCGAGCGCGTCGATACGCGGGTTTTACAAGCTTTGTATCGCTTTGACCGCACGGCAATTCCTGCCTATGTTGGACAGCAAATGGATGTGTTTATTGAAGTGCCTGCGGATAAAACTGCAACAGGCAAAGGGTCAGGCGCATGAAATCAGCATTTATTCGATTAACTGTTGTCGCGTTTGCTTGGGGTTTAACAGGTTGCGTGGTTGGACCCGATTATGTACCACCGCAAATGGAAACACCGCAACAATGGACAGAGGGGAAAATCAGTCTTGAGCTTGAACCCTTGGAAACTTGGTGGCAAACTTTTCAAGACCCGCAATTAAATCAACTGATTCAACAAGCGGTAGCGGCTAATTTAGATTTAAAATTAGCAGCCAGTCGAATTCGTGCCAGTCGTTTTCAATATAGTGCGACAATTTCAGCCGCGTTACCCAGTGTAAGCAGTAAAAGTTCAGTGAGTCGCCGCTTAAACAATAACAGCGCAGGCGGGATAGGCATAGGCAGTCAAATTATCAATATTTTTCAAGTCGGTTTTGATGCGATATGGGAAATTGATTTGTTTGGTGGTGTGCAACGTGCCTTAGAAGTCGCCGATGCCAATAATGAGATTGAGGAAGAAAATCAACACGCCAGTTTGGTTTCTTTGTTGAGCGAAGTCACGCGCTATTACATTCAATTGCGGGCTAATCAGCAATTGCAACGCATGACTTCGGAGACCATTCGCAGTCAAGAACAAACCTTAAAGTTAATTCAAATTCGGCAACGCGCTGGGTTAATTTCCAGTATTGATGCGGTACAAAGTAGCGCACAATTGGCAAATTTGCGTGCTGAATTACCGATTTATGAAACGGCAAGTCAGCAAGCCCTGCACGCACTCGCCTTATTATTGGGCAAAACAACCGATAAATTACCGCAAGCTCTGCGCAATATTCAGCAAATTCCGACCAGCAATTATGCAGGATTAGCCATATTACCCACCGAGTTATTACGCCGCCGTCCTGATATTCGTTTAGCAGAACGTAAACTGGCGGTCAGCAATGCAGAAATTGGCATTGCAACCAATGAGTTATATCCAAAAATTAATATTTCTGCCTTTTTAGGCTTACAAAATTTAAAAATTACCGATTTTACCCCGCTAGGAAAATCTATGTCGATTGCCTCGACTTTAACGATGCCTATTTTTAATTGGGGGCGGATTCAAGCCAATATTCATGTCAAAGAAGCGTTGAATGAACAAGCATTGTTTTCCTATCAAGCCACCGTGCTGAATGCGTTTAAAGAAGTTGAAGACGCACTGGTGGCGCACAAGCAAGAACACCAGCGCGGCGCAACGCTTACACAAGCCCTGCAAGCCCAGCAGTTGGGACTGCATTTAGCACAGGAACGCTATCGAAAAGGTTTAACGACGTATTTAGAGGTTTTGGAAGCGCAACGCGGAGTTTATCTTGCACAGCGACAACGCTTGGATGGGGTTGCAAAACAGTCTTTGCAATTGGTGGCATTATGCAAAGCCTTGGGTGGTGGTTGGCAAGCGGAGGTTTTTGCAGAAAAAAAACGTCACTAAGAGTCTTAGAAAAAAGGTGTATCACATTTTTTTACAACAACCTCCGAAATTTTTTTATCCAAACGCTTTTTTGCTGCCATTATCTGGTTAAAATACCCCGATAACTCACACTCCACTTAACTAACAAGAGAATTTTATGCAACTATGCGGCTTTGAAATCGGTTTAAACCATCCCTTATTTTTAATCGCAGGGCCTTGTGTGATTGAAAGCGAACAACTGGCTATCGACACCGCCGGTTTTTTGAAAGAACTGACGACAGAATTAAACATCCCTTTTATCTATAAGTCCTCGTTTGATAAAGCAAATCGCTCTTCGCATGAAACCTTTCGTGGATTGGGGGTAGAACGTGGCTTGGACATTTTGGCAAAAGTTAAACAACAAATCGGCGTACCGGTGTTGACGGATGTACATGAAGATACCCCTTTAAATGAAGTTGCTAGTGTGGTGGATGTCATGCAAACGCCTGCCTTTTTGTGTCGGCAAACCAATTTTATTCAAGCCGTTGCCGCACAAGGCATTCCTGTGAATATTAAAAAAGGACAGTTTCTCGCGCCCTGGGACATGGCAAATGTGGCAAAAAAAGCTAAAGCCACTGGCAATGAGCAGATTATGGTGTGTGAACGCGGCGTGTCGTTCGGGTATAATAATCTGGTGTCGGATATGCGCTCATTGGCAGTGATGCGTGATACCGATTGCCCGGTGGTATTTGATGCTACGCATTCGGTACAATTACCCGGTGGACAAGGCTCTTGTTCTGGTGGACAGCGCGAATTTGTACCTGTATTAGCGCGGGCGGCGGTGGCAGTCGGTGTTGCTGGTTTGTTTATGGAAACGCATCCCAATCCTGAACAAGCCTTAAGTGATGGCCCCAATTCTTGGCCTTTGCATCGAATGCGCGAATTATTAGAAACTTTGATGATTTTAGATAAGGTGGTCAAAAGTCAGCCGTTGATTGAAACAACGTTATAACGGAATTTTATTATGCCTGCGATTACTGATTTATCACAATTGGATTTAAATGGCACATATTCTTATGCTGATTATTTAACTTGGCAATTTAATGAAAGAGTTGAACTGATTAAAGGCAAAATTTCGTTAATGTGTCCTGCGCCGAATGTTCAGCACCAACAATTAAGCGTCTATTTGACAGGCATGTTGTTTATTTATTTTCAACGTAAATCCTGTCATTTATTTGCCGCGCCTTTTGATGTCAGTTTGTATGACCGTAGAAAATCCATTTTGCAAAATAAAGATATTTTCACGGTTGTGCAGCCGGATATTTGTGTGATTTGCGATGAGAGTAAATTAGATAAACAAGGTTGTAACGGCGCACCCGATTGGATTATTGAAATCATTTCAAAAAGCACGGCTAAAAAAGACGCAAAAACAAAATATGAACTCTATGCAGAAAATGGCGTAAAAGAATATTGGTTAGTTTATCCTGCTGAACAAATTATTCAGCAGTTTGTGTTAAATGAAGAAACCACGCAATATCAATTAATGAATCTTTATGCAGATGAAAAGGCGAGTTCTTTTTTGTTTCCTGATTTGGAAATTGATTTAACGCAATTATTTAAAGATTGAAAGTAATGGCAAAAATATTTGTTGTATTATTATGTTATTTGCTATCAGCACCTGGTTTAATAGCTAGCATGGTGTTTTGGATAATATGTCCATTAGTTCCTATCGCTTTAATTTTTCATTTTATATTGTGTCTTTATTGGATACTTGAAAAGCCGATTAATAAAATGCTAGTTCGTATAACTATTTTTTGCATAATACTAAGTTTTTTATGGATACCTATTCTAAGTTCAATTTCAACCAAAAGTTTTAGTTTTGATAGTTTATTGATTTTTCTTGTAGTTGAAATACTTTTTACCTTGCCTTGTTTGTGCTTGATTAGTTATATCATTGAGAAAAACTCAGAAAATAGAAATAAGCAGATAACTTTTTAAAAGATATTTTACAAACAACTTTCCGTTTTTTATTAAAAATGCGACAAATCAGTTTAAAATTAAAAAGGAATTCCCCATGCAAGCCATTTACGAAGCGAATATAGACGAATTAGATGAAAACTTTTTACAGGGATTAAAAAATCTATTTCGTGGCAAACAAATAAAACTCATTATTTCTGAAATAAATGAATCGCAAAGTGAAAGGAATAACCTAATTGCAGCACAACACCAAAGCTTAAGCGCAATCTGGAATAATGAAGAAGATGAGGTTTGGAATCATGTTACAAGTCGGTGAAATTATTTTAATTCCATTCCCTTTTACTGACTTAACCGCACAAAAGAAAAGACCGATTCTGGTTATTTCCGAAGTAGATGCCAATAATGATTTCATTGCCTTAGCCATTACGTCAAAACAAAAAGAAAATAATGCAGTTCATTTAACGAATCAACAGCTTGTAACAGGCTCTCTGCCGAAAGAAAGCTGGGTTCGCACGGATAAAGTTTTCACATTTAATACCTCTTTAATTCTATTTTCTTTAGCAGTGGCTCATCCAGAAACGGTAGCGCAAGCTTTGCAACAGCTCTGTTCACGAGTAAAGTACAATGATTTCTAATCATAAACCAAAGATACAATTGATTAATTCTCTTAAAACTTAAATTTTTTCAACCTTAAATGCAACGCTCGTTGCTTTTATTTTCTTAACCCTTGGAGTTATATATTAATGAGTAAAATCGTAAACGTTAAAGCAAGAGAAGTTTTAGACTCACGCGGCAATCCAACATTGGAAGCCGAAGTCACGTTAGAATCGGGTGCAATGGGCAGCGCGATGGTGCCATCAGGCGCGTCAACCGGTGAACGCGAAGCGATTGAATTGCGTGATGGTGATAAAAATCGTTATTTGGGCAAAGGCGTGTTGAACGCCATCAATAACGTCAACACCGAAATTAAAGCATTAGTTATCGGCATGGACGCAAACGAGCAAGAAGCTCTGGATAATGCCATGATTGCATTAGACGGCACTGACAACAAAGGTCGTTTAGGTGCAAACGCGATTTTAGCGGTGTCATTGGCATCGGCTCACGCCGCAGCCAACGAAGCAGGCGTACCGTTATATCGTTTCTTGAACAAAACGGGCAAATTTATTATGCCCGTGCCAATGATGAACATCATCAACGGCGGTTCACACGCGGACAACAGCGTTGATTTACAAGAGTTTATGATTCTGCCAGTGGGCGCACCCACGTTCCGTGAAGCGATTCGCTATGGCGCAGAAGTGTTCCACAATTTGGCAAAAGTGTTGAAAGCTCGCGGTTTGGCAACAACGGTAGGCGACGAAGGCGGTTTTGCACCGAATTTGTCTTCTAACGAAGAAGCGATTGAAGTGATTTTAGAAGCGATTGAAAAAGCCGGTTACAAAGCAGGCGAAGACATTTTCTTAGGCATGGACGCGGCTTCTTCTGAATACTACAAAGACGGCAAATATGTTTTGTCTGCGGAAAACAGAAGCTTCACCTCTGTTGAAATGAACGACTTTTTAGCCGCTTGGGTCGAAAAATATCCGATTATTTCGATTGAAGACGGTTTAGACCAAAACGATTGGGCGGGCTGGAAAGATCAAACCGAAAAATTAGGCAGCAAAATCCAATTGGTCGGTGATGATTTGTTCGTGACTAATCCAAAAACCTTGCAAGAAGGCATTGACAAAGGCATTGCGAATTCCATTCTGATAAAAGTCAATCAAATCGGTACGTTAACTGAAACGTTGGCGGCGATTAGTTTAGCGCATTCAGCAGGTTACACGGCGGTGATGTCGCATCGTTCAGGCGAAACGGAAGACGTGACCATTGCTGATTTAGCGGTGGCAACAGGCACGGGTCAAATCAAAACCGGTTCTTTGAGCCGTTCTGACCGTGTGGCAAAATACAACCGTTTGATGAAAATCGAAGAAGAGTTAGGCGATGCAGCGATTTATGCAGGTCGTAGCGCGTTTAACAGAATTTAAGACTTTAGGTTTTATTTCTGATTGATGTTGTAGGGGTGTGAGCAATCATGCCCCTATTTATATACAAATCACTTTTCGGTTAATTATTATGAATAACACGTTATTTAATCCTTCCGAATTAAAAAAAATCATTCAAACGACCCAAGCAATTGAAGGATATAAACCGGCTAAACAGGATGTTATCAAAAAAGTTCAGCAATTACGGCAACAATATGGCATCCAAGTATCAGCTCGAAAATAGCTTGATTTATATTGCCAATACAGAGGTTCCGTATAATAAATTGGGAATAACGGATAGTGAAGAGCTGCACGAAATTGAACGTGAATTATTAGAAGAAGCCTATCAAGTTTTTAACACTGAATTAAGTGATGAGAGCGTATTTGATGAGGCTTATTTCAAATCCTTACATCGTAGAACATTTGAAGGTTTATATGAATGGGCGGGAAAATACCGAGATTTCAATATGGTAAAGGGAAATTCTCGTTTCTGTCAGGGATTGTATGTCGAAACTAGTTCGCAAAAATTGTTTGCTGAATTGGTAAAGGCAAATTATTTTAAAGATACACGCTTTTCTAAAGCGGAGTTTGTACAGAAATTAGCTTATTTTAAAGGTGAGTTAATTGCTTTACATCCTTTTTATGAATTAAATGGACGGATTACACGTTTATTTTTCGACATGCTCGTGCGCTATAATGGCTATCAATACATTGATTACTCAGGTGTTTCGCCGGAAGATTATATTAATGCGTCAATTGAGTGTGTGCAGTTTGCTGATTGTGCCAAAATGGAAAAAATTATTATGGATGGTTTGACATAACGCAGATCGCAGTGTGTTTAACAGAATTTAAGACTTTAGGTTTTATTTCTGATTGACGTTGTAGGGGGGTGAGCAATCATGCCCCTTTTTTTAAGTAACTCATTCAAAGTTTTTACACGGTGATAATTAAGATGAATTGGATTGGAAGTGTAATTGATGATCGATATAGAGTAGATAACATATGTGGGTCTCATCGGGGAATGAGTGAACTATTTTTTGTAACAGA
>JAIFMS010000123.1 GCA_020048335.1 Methylococcaceae bacterium
CTAATTGTTCTTGAGTTGCAGCAATTTTTAGAGTCGTTCCTTCTTCTAACTCCAGATGAACATTTGCGATTATTTTTCCCCCTATATCAATTACTTTGCCGTGTAAGTATTTTTCTACTTGAATCCATACATTTTCTGAGCTATGAAAATTAGAATTTGCATCAACGGAAAAAGAAAATTGAGCGGATTTGTTTGTCACAAAATAACGCCTATGCGCATTTTTTTTGGCAAAAGTCTGCCACCGCTCTATCACTTTTGCACGTTTTGGGTCAATTGAAGCAAGTGAGTTTGATGTTTGTAAGCGTTCTAAATCGTTCCATAATGTACTGGCTGTGAGTAATCCTGCGGCTAAAAAAGCCAACGAGCCTTGTTCTATTGAAACAATCACTTCGGCCAAATTAATATCGCGATTTGAACCCTTTAAAAAATTACTCACATCTTCTTGAAATTCACCGAGTAACGCCAGCGGAACAAACGAAGGACTGACCTCATTACCATCAATATGGTCACTGACAGCGAAATGTAATTGGTTAATCGGATTCATGGTTTGTTATGACTCAATGTCTATTTCTTGAAAGTTTGATATTGTAGGCTCACTGGCTTCCGACCCGCAACACAATCACATACTCCCCTTCCACTTGGGTAGCAGATAAAATTTTATGCCCATTAATCCGACACCACGCAGGAATATCTTGCATCACCCCTGGGTCAGTGCAAATCACTTCTAACTCATCGCCTGTTTGTAATTGTTTGACTTTATCTTGAGTGCGAATCACAGGCAACGGACACAATAATCGCCGCGCATTTAAGCTATGTGTTGTCATATAAACCAGTCCTGTGGCATTTCAGTTTCCAAAAACGGCGCGACAAGCATTTTTTTCACTGCGCCGTTTAACAATTTAATTTCTACTTCCACGGTTTCTGCGGCTCTGCCTTGCCCATACCGTGCCACTAAACGGGCGGCAAGTTGTAAATCCTCATCGGTAGGCGAGCCATCAATTAAGGCAAGCGGCCCTTGATGACTGACACAATATAAATGGGTAAATACTTTTTTATAGCCTTCCAAAAAGCGTCCCTCGCCATCTTCACGCGCAATAATCACTTTAAAACGCGGATTGGGGCGCAAATGTCGCCCGACTTTTAACAGCATAATATCATCGAGTTCATAGTCTTTATGCCCACGGGTTTGCCACAAATCAACCAATTTTTTAGAATAACTTTCATCGGTTAAAAAACAACAGCCGCCCGCTGGTTGCGCATAATCGGCAATCTCAAAGTGCTTCGCCAGTGCCATTTGCGGTTTACGCGACCGTCCGCTGAAATTGAATAATTTTTCTCTATCCAACCAGCCTTCGCGCTCTGGCAAGGTTTCGGGTAAATTTTGGGCGCACAATGGACGCACTAATCTATCATCCGCGCCGGATTGTGCGGCAATAATCGGCATGGTGGCTTTGCGTTGTGACATCGGGCGTTGTCCAATCACTTCGCCGGTGATGATAAAATCAAAGCCGTTTTCTTCCATCCATTGTTTGGCTTTGCGCACCATAAATACTTTGCAATCTAAACAAGGATTCAAGTTTGCGCCGTAACCGTGTTTAGGATTAATTAACACGTTTTTATATTCTTCAATCACATCAATAATATGTAATTTAATCCCCAACTGTTCCGCAACCCACAGAGAATTATTGCGCTTGGGTTTGTCGCTGTCGCGTTTGCGAATCGCGTGGGTATGCCCTTCGACACAAAACCCTGTGAAAAAATTAATCCCTTCAACATGAATGCCTTGTTCTAACACGGCTTTGGTGGCGAGCATGGAATCCAAACCGCCCGAAATAAGAGAAACGGCTTTTATTTGCTTATTCATAAACACTTTTTGACTGGCTAAATTGGCTTATTATACGTTCAAATCAGGCTGGTTTTGCTTAAAATCCCTCGGCGCGGATTTGTTTTTAAAACTGACCACTTGCTGCAACGGGCTTAAATTAAGCTCATCAATCACGCTATGCGGTGGGCTGTTTAAAATGTAATTAACCGCCGCCGCCACGTCCGCCGCGTGTAAATGCTGCTTTTCTGCCTCGCCTGGGGCAAAATCGAGCGTGTCAAAAAAAGGTGTTTCCACCATCCCTGGATTAATCAAACTCACCCGCACTGTGCTGTGGCTGCATTCATCGCGTAAGGCTTGACTAAAGCCGCGCAAGGCAAATTTGCTAGCACAATACACGCTGCCTTTGCGTTTGCCTTGCAATGCCGCTTCTGAACCGATAAAAATCAAATTCGCTTGAGGTTTTTGTTTTAATTTTGGCAATAACGCGCGAGTTAAAAAAGCCACGCTGGTGAAATTCACCGTCAATAAGTCATTGATTTGTGCGTAAGAAAAATTTTCTAAACTGCCAAAGCGTCCATAGCCTGCGGCAAAAATCGCGCTATCTAAAGTGGGAAAGTTTTTTTCCAATAATTTGACTTGAGCGGCTAAGGTCGATAATTGGCTAAAATCCATTTCACAGACAGAAAAATGCGGATGTGGGGTGATAAATTTTTTTATATCACGCGATACGCCAATTACTTGATGCCCTTCTGTGAGCAGCAATTGGGCGATGGCGCGTCCAATCCCTGAGCTTGCGCCCGTGACTAAAACCGTGCGTTTTACAGTTGACATGGAAAAAAAAGTTCTTTGGGAATATAGCGTAATAATAACTCACGGCAATAAGCCATCATTTCTGCTTCAATTTCTGCTTGATAGGAAACAACGCCATGTTGCTGAGTTAAGGGACTGGCAAATAATTTTTCTTCAGGATAGAGCTTGTGGATTTTTTTAAAATACGCTTGTGGCAAACGAAACACCCCTAAACTGACCGAATGTAAATAATTTAAGTCTAGTTTTTCAAACACTTGTGCGAATAAAGCTTGATACTGTTGTTTATAATCGGCTTGATAAATAAGCGGGTCAAATCGCAAACCAACTAACCAACCCTGTTGCTGTAATTTCAGCACCGCCTCAATGCGCCGCGCTAACGGGGGTGCTTTGGCTTCTACCTTATCGGCAACCGTTTCAGGCGATAAACTAAACGCCACCACACAACGTGGCAAGGGCGGCTGGGCTAATAAGCCTCTGATTTGGGTGCTTTTGGTGCGCAATTCCAACCACGCATTGGGTAATTGCGCAAAAAAAGGCAAAAATTGTGCGGCGAAATGGGTAATCGGTTCAAGTGCTAAACTGTCGCAGTCATAGCCTGAAAAAAAATGCACCGCTTCGTTGGAATGCGTTGCGCAAATTTCAGCGATAGCCTGCTGATAGTCTTCATAATTGATAAACCACACATAATTTGCTGATTGATACATTCCCTGTAAAAAACAATAGCGGCAATCGTATAAGCAATTGAGAAGATGGGAAAAGTAATAATTATGCTGTGCGCCAATGTGATAGCCTTGCGGGGCAGGCAAGGCAAAATGCTGGTGCTTTTGGGCTAAAATCAAGGCAGGACGTTGTTTTTGCAAACGAAAGTTTTGTGACTTGGGATTAAACACTTCGCTGTAACGTTCACATTCAATCACTCGCGCCTTAGGAAAACGTTGCAAAATCAAGCGGCTGCGTGGATGGTCAACCAGAGCAGACTCTACATAAAGTGTGTCAATCACGATAATTTTTGCTGTAAAAACTGCGTTAAAATTTGTAGATTGGCTTCAACATTAACCAGCCCTAGCGTTACATCTTCAAATGCCCCTTTCACGGCTAAAGGCTCTAAACTGCGCAGTTGAGCTTCTATTTTTTCAGCCCCCAACGTGGCACAAATCCCTTTTAAAGTATGCAGTTCACGTTGCAACACGGGGTTGTCTTGTGCCGCTAACGCAGTATGAATCGCATTCAGATAGCCTTGCTGTTCTTCTAAAAACAACCCGACCATCATTTCTAAGATGTCAGTTTCTCCCCCTAAACGCGCTAAGGCGGCTTCCCAATCACAAATAGTTTCCAGCACTTGATTCTTTTCCACTGCCACCTGTTTAGGGGTGGGTCTGTTTGGAAAAAAACGGTTGATTTCATCCAACAAGGCTTGGACATTAATCGGCTTAGAGAGATACGAATCCATCCCCACCTTCAAAGCGCGTTCTTTGTCATCCTGCATCGCATTGGCGGTCATGGCAATAATTAAAACATGACCACCGCGCTGTTGTTCTATTTCTCTGATTTTCAGACTGGCATCTAAACCATTCAAATTGGGCATTTGAAAATCCATCAAAATTAAATCAAACAGTTGTTGTTCAAACAACGCAACCGCTTCGACCCCATCATTGGCAATAATGACCGTATGCCCTTGTTTTTCTAAGACTTTTTTGGCTAACTTTTGATTAATTAAATTATCTTCTGCAAGTAAGATATGAAGAATGGGTTTTTGTTCTAAAACCGTATGACTTGCATTTTCGCTCACTGTAACCTCGGGGGATGTATCATTTTTTAAAGATATATTTTGTATTGAATTGGGGGAGAGTAATGGTACAGGTGTTTTCACATAACCAAACCAAGCCGTAAAGCAAAAGGTTGTTTTAATATTTGGCACACTTTCCACGCTGATTTTACCGCCCATTAACTCAATTAACTGTTTGGAAATCGACAAGCCCAAACCTGTTCCGCCAAATTTTCGAGTCACTGAGGTGTCGGCTTGTGAAAAAGCTTCAAAAATACTGGCTTGTTTATGTTCTGGAATACCAACCCCTGTATCAATCACTTTAAATAACAAACAGCAACGGTTGGTGTGTTTTTCTTGTAAGCTAACCGAGAGCGTCACTGAGCCTTTTTCAGTAAATTTTAACGCATTGCCCAATAAATTAACCAAAACTTGCCGTAATCGCCCCGGGTCGCCAATCAATTGCGTTGGCAATTCTAAATTATCAAGGGCTTCTATGCGTAATTGCAAGCCTTTGTCTGTGGCTTTTGTGATAATCATCGCTAAAATTTTTTTCAATAAATGCTGCAAATCAAACGGAATCATCTCCAAGGCTAATTTACCTGCTTCGATTTTGGAAAAATCCAAAATATCATTAATAATGCCTAATAATGCCGTTGAAGAATCTTTTACGATTTCTAAATATTCACGCTGTTCACTGGTTAAATTTGTCCCTAATGCTAATTCTGTCATACCAATCACCCCGTTCATAGGGGTGCGAATTTCGTGACTCATATTCGCCAAAAAATCGCTTTTTGCTTGACTGGCTTGTTGCGCATTAATAATGGCTTGACTAATAATCTTTTCATCCGCTTTGCGTTTACTAATATCACTAAACACAGCCACCACACCAATAATAGTATTTTTTTCTAATAAGGGCGCGGCGGTAATAGAAATCGGTAATAAACGCCCATTTTTATGGCTAAAAAATTCATCTTCTGAATTATAAACTTTATTTTTTAAAACCGTATGGTAAATAAAACAATCCTTTTGTAAAACAGGTTGCCCATCTTGTTTTTCCTTATAAATAATAGAATGGAGTTTTTTGCCGATTAATTCTTTTGCACTCCAGCCTAAAATAGATTCGGCTTCTTTATTCCAAAAGGTACAAAAGCCTTTTTTATCCAATGCGTAAAGACCTTGTGCCATCGTATCGGTGACTTTAGCTAAAAAATTTTGTTCATCACTTAATTTTTTTTCTAATTCTTTTTGCAGCGTTATATCGGTGCGAATTGAAATATATTGATAGGGCTTTCCTCTTTTATCTAAAAAAGGCACGATGGAGGCATTAACCCAATAAAATCCCGACTCCTTTTTTTTATTTTTTATCTGTCCATGCCACACTTGACCACGACAAATCGTGCGCCACATTTGTTTAAATTCTTCAGGGCTATGTTGATTAGATTTTACAATACGATGATTTTTACCAATTAACTCTTCCCTTGTATAGCCGCTAATTTCACAAAACTTATCATTCACATACAGAATATTACCTTTTACATCAGCACTACTAACAATGGCGTGTTGGTCTAAAGCAAATTGTTGTTTTTGAATTTCAGCCAATAATTGATTTAATTTATCGGATTTAAATTTTATGGCATACAACAAGGATAAAACATAAATTATGCCCAAAATAATTAAGATAGCTAAACTATTTTGCAATCCCCGCTGTTTGTCGTGAGCGGCTTTAAAATGCTGTTCAATGGCTTGTTCTAAATGATTAGCTAAGACTAAATCCTGTGCTTGTAATAAATTTTTAATTGACTTTTGCAAAAGTAATTCTTTATTTAATAACGCATTGGCGTGCAGTAAAAAAAAATTAATTTCCTCATTTAGCGAGGGATGCTCTATTGATAGTGTATTAATATTTTTTACTAATGCCGTCATTGAAATCAAGCTAGCATCTGATTTTTCATTAATTAATCTAAGTAAAATAAGCTGTTGTATTTGATAGATTTTATATTTTAACTCTGCATTGACAGCGGGGTTTTCCATTAAATTATCTGACAACATCAATAAATGATTAAGCTGTTTATTAAACTGATTATGACTTAATTGAAACTGGGTAATTGCTTGTTTTTTTTTCTGTAATTGGGTATAAAAAAAAGACAGTTCAGCATCGAGCAGGATATTATTTTGCTGAGTAATCCCTAATTTATGCTCGTTTAATGAAATGTATTGCTTATTTAATGCGTTGAGTGCATTAGTTAATTGTAAGTAGTTTTTAGTATCGTTAAATTGCAGTTTAAAAATAGCTTTGTTTAATGAATCATCTTGTTGGTGAATTTTTTTAGCAATAGAAAGCAGATTGCTTTCTAATACCTGATCTTTATTTTCTTGATAAAAAAACAACACTGCAAAAAAAGAAAAAAGAAGACAGCTACCGACAAAGTATTTAAGCGAAAATCTGTGGTTTATATGGGTGACTATTTTTTTTCCTAACATCATTTGTTTTTTACAGTAAATTAAAAATATTTTGCAGGGAACAGACCGACTTTATATTTTATATAGATTTTTTAAGAGGGGGTGGTATTATCTTTTAATAGCGCAAGCGATGGTTAAGCATAAAGGGGGTGGTATTCAAAAACCGTTAGATACTTTGCAGAATTTAGAATATAACTAAACTTTCCACAAAAGACACGAAAGTGTTGGCTTTCTTTCGTGTTTTTGTGGCATTTTTTTAGAGGATAACGGCTAATTTTGCAACTGCTGAATCTCAGAAGATTTATCAAAATCAACCCCAACGCTAATAATAAAGCTGGTTGCCTCTTCGATATTCATTTGTGATTTTCTGACTAATGATTTATGCGCAATCACTGTAAATCCAGAGGTTGGATTAGGCGAGGTGGGAATAAATAAGACATACATTTCTCCTTCTTGATTAGTAATATAAGCGGGAACCCATAAATCTTTTTTCGGATATTCGATATAAACAACTTCTTTGGCAGGCTTTTTTTCATGTCCTGAAAACATATTCACCACTTTTTTAGTCACGCGATACACGGTATTTAATAAAGGGATTTTTTCAATAACTGCATCAATGCTGGCAATAATGAGGGAGCGTCCCATACTGACCCGATAACCGATATAAGTAAATAAGGTAAAGCTAATAATAAATAGCGTAATGGTCATAAAATAATTATCGGAATAATTGTAGACCATTTTAAATAGTTCAGAAAATAACTCTTTTACAAAAAAGACAATTTGCAAAATGACAACAATCGGAATAAATGCCAATACACCGATTAAAAACAAGTTAAAAATTTTTTTCATAGAATCCTCTACACTCCAAATGTTATTGTTATTTTATTTAAACGATACAGTATCTTAAGCTATGATAGTCAGCAAGATGGCTTTATTGTAACGCAAGCGTGTGACAATTTTCATAATGAAAGTGCGTGTTATTTTTTTAGGTGATACTTTTATATATGATTTAACCTTACACGATTATGAATTGATAGCGATGATGATGAATTTAAACCTTAAATCCTTTGTTTTAATGCTTAGTTTAGCCTTATTAGCAGGTTGCAAAAATTTACCCTTTGTGGGTAAAAATGAGGCGATGAATGAGATAAGTTTGCCAACCCCTGATTTAGATAAATCCTTGACAGGACATGAGTTTTTGTTAAAAACAGGGCAGCAAGTGATTGGGCAGTTGTTAGTCGTGGAAACTGAAGAAGGCGATACCTTGCCCGATATTGCCAGAAATTTTGGGTTGGGGCATAACGCGATTGTGCTTGCCAATCCTGAGGTGGAAAAATGGTTGCCACCGCCACAAACCAAGGTTTTACTGCCGTTGCGTTTTATTTTACCGAGTGTGGCTCGGCAAGGTATCGTGCTAAATTTGGCAAATACCCGATTGTTTTATTTTCCTGAAAAAAATCGCCAGCGAGTCATTACTTATCCTGCGGGGATTGGGCGCGATGGCTGGGATACGCCGATGGGCTTGACCAAGGTCATTAGCAAGGTAAAAAATCCAACCTGGACTGTGCCTGTCTCTATTGCGCGTGAACACGCGGCAAAAGGCGATATTTTGCCGAAAGTTGTCCCCGCAGGGGCGGATAATCCTTTGGGACAATACGCGCTAAAACTGTCTAAATCGGGCTATTTAATTCATGGAACGAATAAGCCGTATGGGGTTGGAATGCAGATTAGTCATGGTTGTTTGAATTTATATCCGGAAGACATTAGTGCGTTGTTTGATATTACTGCCGTGGGAACGCAGGTGATGATTATTGATAAACCGTATTTAGTGGCATGGGAAGAAGGAACACTATTTTTAGAAGCGCATCCGCCCTTGGATAAGACCAAGGATTTTAAAAAACCGTTAATTGCTGAGATTAAACAATTGGTTAAGAAGCATAAAACCCCGGTGGACTGGTTAAAAGTAACGCAGGTGCTGGCAGCAGCCAACGGCGTGCCAACGCCAATTTCTGTTCACAGTGCCAGCTTTGCTGACCTGGTGGCGAATGCTAAGTTAATTGACCATCCCGCAAAGTTGTACGGTCAACCAGAGCCTCAACCCCTGACAGAACAAGATTGGCAGATTGTGGTAGAGCGTTTTACCGATGAAAAATCCGCCCGTACATTAGCCGCCGTGTTAAATCATCAAGGGCCGATGATTCCTGCTCAGGTTGTGCAACAAGGGGAGATTTATCAAGTGATTGCGGGCCCTTTTCACAGCAAAAAAGAGTCGTTAAAAATGCTCAAACGCTTGGAAATTGAATTAGAACTTAAAGGAACACTCAATCCGCCCCAGTTGTTTATGTCGCTGTACAAATCCATTCACTACACGGTTTAACGTGGTTGTTTGCTACTTCGGTGTCATTTCGGTGATAATCGCAACCTATTTCGCCTTAGTCACCGCACGGGTGTCAACAAGGTCAATTAACCCCTAAAATTACGATGACTGACTTTAATTTAGCGATTCCCCAACTACTGGAAAAACTACAACTTTCCCTAACAGAACAACTGCAACAGCGAGCCATTGTTGACCCTGTGATGCTTGGCATACACAGCGGCGGCGTGTGGATTGCCCAACATTTGCATCAACAACTGGGCATTCAAGAAACCTTGGGCGTGATGGACATCTCGTTTTATCGGGATGATTTTTCGCAAATTGGGATGCACCCGCAAGTTAAACCGAGCCATATTCCCGTGAGTTTAGAAGGACGCGATATTATTTTAGTCGATGACATGTTTCATACGGGCAGGACGGTGCGTGCGGCCTTAAATGAAGTTTTTGATTTTGGCAGACCACGGCAAGTGCTATTGGCGGTGCTGATTGAATGTAATGGCAGACAAATTCCCTTAAAACCTGATTGCGTTGGCACAGTGATTAGCTTGCCTGCGGTTAACGCGGAGGAGTAATAACGATGGCGGGCAATTTACAACTGAATGCGGAGGGACGCTTAAAGCATTTTTTAACCATTGAAGGATTAAGCCGTGAACTGTTGATAGAAATTTTAGATACCGCAGAATCTTTCTTAAGTATGTCGCAGCATCAAGTGCAAAAAGTGCCGATTTTGCGCGGTAAAACCATTGTGAATTTGTTTTTTGAAAACAGTACCCGCACCCGCACCACCTTTGAATTGGCGGCACAACGCTTATCAGCGGATGTGGTGACCATGAATATAGCCACTTCGGCGACTTCAAAAGGCGAAAGCTTGCTGGATACCATTCGCAACTTGGAAGCGATGCGGGTGGATATGTTTGTAGTGCGCCATGCAATTAGTGGCGCGGCGCATTTTATTGCCCAACATACCAGCCCGAATTTAAGTGTGATTAATGCAGGCGATGGGCAGCACGCCCATCCCACCCAAGCGATGCTGGATATGTTTACCATTCGGCAATTAAAAAAGGATTTTAGCCAATTAAAAGTGGCTATTGTGGGGGATATTTTGCATTCCCGCGTGGCGCGTTCGCAAATTCAGGCGTTGAATATTTTAGGCGCGGCGCAGGTGCGGGTCATTGCCCCGAAAACCCTGTTGCCTGCCTATGTGGAAAAATTAGGCGTAACCCCTTTTCATAATATGGAACAAGGCTTAGACGATATTGACGTGATTATCATGTTACGGTTACAAAAAGAGAGAATGAATTCAGCACTTTTGCCCAGTGAAAGTGAATATTTTAAATGTTTTGGCTTGACCGAGAAAAAGCTCAAACTGGCAAAACCCGATGTGATGGTGATGCACCCAGGGCCGATTAATCGTGGGGTGGAAATTGAATCCAGCGTTGCTGATGGAGCGCATTCGGTTATTTTACAACAAGTTAATAATGGCATTGCGGTGCGGATGGCGATTATGACAATGGCAATGCAAGCGCAGAATGGAGGACACAGTTATGAACAGCATTGAAATTCGCGG
>JAIFMS010000199.1 GCA_020048335.1 Methylococcaceae bacterium
CGCCAACTTTCCAAGTCGCACACAGCCGTGAAGACGACCCCATTTCCAGCGCAATCAGCGACACCGTGCCTTTTTCCACATCGACTTCCGCGCCCGTCAACGCCAAGCCTTCTGCTGCTAATACTGTACCTTCGACCACTGGCGCGTAGGCTTCGTAGTTTTGCAAGCGATAAAATTGTCCGGGTTGAAAGGTTTTTGCTTGGTAAGGCGCGTGAACCACTACTTCTACAATCGTCGGCGTTAAGCGATTAATCGCTACAATCGTCGCTTTAAATGACGCATCCAAATCGGCAAATAATTGTTTCAATTTGCCATCGCGTGCGGCTTGTTCGGCGGGATTTAATGCGGCTAAGTCTTTGTTAAATAAGCTAACAATGTATGGATACGCATCTTTCGCGCTCGCCATCGCTTTCACCACATTACCAGCATAGACGGGATGATTGTCGCCCAAGAAGCTGATGAAATGCCCGTCTTTTTGATACGAAGTGAGCGGTGCAGGTTTACCCAGTTTAGGTTCAGCGGTGTCGTGCATTTCGACTAAACTGATTTCATCGCCCTGCCATTGTGGTTCAAAGCGTTGGAAAAATTTCTTATCCATTTGAAATGTATTAGGATATTCGCTTTGGTAAATGGTATTCGGTGACGTTCCTGCCGCGATATACAAATTGCGCAGCGGCACGGTGATTTTCTCCCCCGTACTGTTCCAACGTCCCTCAGTTTGGGCGAGTTTTTCAAATTCGACCGCATTCAAATGACCGTACTCATCATCTATCGCTTTCAACGGACTCATGCCCTCAATTAGCGCAATCCCTTCTTGCAAGGCTTCGTGAATCTCCTCGTGATTTTGCCGATACGCCGGCGCGTCTTTCATGCCTTTGCGATAAAATAATTTCACCCCGCCCCACGCATCAATCAGCGGTTGGAAGTTCGGTAATTCACCCGCTTCTGCTGCCCGATTCCGCTCGTTGCGGATTTCCTGCCCGTGCGCTAAAAACTCGTTCAGAATTTGTGTTTCTTCCTTGTCATAACGACTACACACTTTGTCTTCGCCATAGTGGGCGACCAAAACTTCATAGCGATGCAACATTTTTTCCACTTGCACTGGATAATACGCCATCAATTCGGTGGCGGTATCAATCGCGGTCAAACCGCCACCAATCACACCCGCAGGGAGTCGCACTTGCAAATTTGCCAACGATGACATTTTTGCCGCGCCAGTCAGTTGCAATGCCATTAAAAAGTCGGACGCTTTGCGAATCCCGCGCGTGAGGTTATTTTCCAAATCAATTATCGTTGGTTTGCCCGCGCCCGTGGCAATGCTGATGTGGTCAAAACCCATCGCCCACGCATCTTCAATCGTCAAGGTTCCACCAAAACGCACCCCGCCATAAGCGCGGAAGGTTTGTTGCCGTAACAGATTGATATATATAACTTTTAAGAAATTTTTGTCCCAACGCACGGTGATGCCATATTCCGCCACACCGCCGAAACCTGCCAACGTGCGTTTGTCCAACGCCTCATAAATGGTGTTGAAATCTTTAATCGGTTGCGGTTTGCTGTTTGCGTCACCGACTAATTCTGTTGGCAGCGGTTCAAGTTTTAAGCCGTCAATCGCCGCCACGCCAAAGCCTTCGTTCAATAAATAATGGCTCATGGTGTAACCCGCAGGCCCTAAACCGACCACCAGCGTATTTTTACCGTTGTAAGGCAACATATACGGACGCTTCACATTGAGCGGATTCCAGCGCGTCAAAAGGCTATAGATTTCAAAACCATACGGCATAAACAGCACATCGGTCAACACATTGGTTTCGATTTGTGGAATGTTGACTGGTTCAGTTTTTTGATAAATACAACCACGCATACAATCGTTGCAAATCCGATGCCCCGTCCCTGGACACATTGGGTTATCAATCATAATGATGGCGAGGGCGGCGATATTGTCGCCTTGGCGTTTCACCAGGTGCATTTCGGAAATTTTTTCTTCCAACGGACAGCCTGTGACGGTTACGCCCAGCGCGTTGACGTTGAATTCGCCGGTTTTTTTGCTAATCATCCCTTTCGAGCAGGAATCGGTATTGCGGTCATGGCAATAAATACAATGGTCGACTTCATTTAACACTTGCCGCTGATTAAAGCGTTTGTCGGTCAATACAAAACCATCACGGCGGCGGCGATGATTTTCGTCCGCCATCCAGCCTGTAAATTGCCCAAATTCCACCGTATCGTGTTCGACTAAATTTTCAAAGTCACGTTTTTCAGGCATTTTAAAACTTAGCCACTGACTGCGTTCTTCATCGTTTAATGCAATAAAGGTAGAACGTTGCACGATGCCTAATAAGGCATTGATAAAGCTACTATTATCTTCAGTCGCTAGTGCATCTTCTAAGACAACCGCCGTGTAATCATCGGCACTTAACCGCTCGCGCAAACTTTGCGCTACTGGGTCAGCATCGACATAATCACTGGGTTTCCCTTTGCTAAGGGCTTGATAATGTTTCGCTAATAAGCCAATCGCCGCACCCACCGCTGCGAGGCGGTATTCCTCATCCGTTTCATCGGCAAGTTGTGGAAAGCCCGTGTTGGTCAACAGCTCTAATTCAGCATCCATTGCACCAAAATCCCAATCGCTGGTGTCCACGTTTTTAAACAATTTAGGAACGTTAGCAACCATCTCGTTTTTATAGGTAAAAATCGTGGCAAATTCGTCCTGAATTTTTTGCATTTGCGCGTGCCGTTCATCGCTCACATTAAACAAAGTGGCAAGAAACTGTCCTAAATAAGGACTCATCCGCACCAAAAGGTCAGAGATTTTTTCTGGCGCAATGCCTTGACCTTGACTGGCGCGGTAAGCTGAAAATTCGTGGTATAAATCCGCATCATGGTGTTGTACTGAGCTATCAAAAACAGCCAGCAAGTCTTTTAAACGCGCAGAGTTATATAAATCGGCATAAGTAAAGCTGGAAATTCCTAGCGGGAAAGTATCGTGTGTCATAGTTATTAAAGGGGTTGCGTTAAAAATTTTGAAGATTGTTTTTACACTTGCACGGACTTTAGACAGGCTGACAAGTGCAATTATTATAACCTTTATGCCCGTCATTTCGCAGTTTGATTCTGCTACAATAGCCCACTCTTAACATCATCCTTGAAGAACTTGCAATGAATCATATCGCGTTAAAAATGCTGATGGGCGACAGAGGAAAGTATTTTGGCATTGTCATGGGATTGACGTTTGCCTCCTTAATTATGACGCAACAACCTGCTATTTTTGTTGGATTGATGTCACGAACCTCCAGTTTTATTTCTGATTTAGGCTATCCCGATATTTGGGTGATGGATGCAAAAGTGCAGTTTGTCGATGATATAAAACCGATGCAGGATACCGAACTTTATAGAATACGCGGTGTAGCAGGGGTACAGTGGGCGATGCCTATTTATAAAGGAATGTTAAAAGCGCGTTTAGCCGATGGCACGTTTCAAACCTGCATTGTGGTTGGCATAGATGATACGACCTTAATTGGCGGCCCGCCTGAAATGCTGGCGGGAAAATTGGCCGATTTGCGCCGTAGTGATGGGGTGATTGTCGATATTGATGGGGCAACAACTAAATTGGCAAAACCTGCCAAAACCGCAGGCGGCAAACCGATTCCATTGCAAGTAGGCGACACCTTAGAGTTGAACGACAAACGTGCCATTGTGGTGGGAATTGCTAAAACCACTCGCACGTTTCAGTCCCAGCCTGTGATTTATACCACTTATAGCCGTGCGATGGCTTTTGCACCCCGCGAACGGAAACTGCTTTCTTTTGTGGTTCTTAAAATTAAGCCCAATGCCGATAGGCAGACGGTGATAAAACGAATTAAACAGACAACAGGATTAGCTGCTTATACGCAGCAAGAGTTTAAAGATTTGACCATAGAGTATTTTATGACCAATACAGGGATTCCCATTAATTTTGGAATGTCAGTTTTGCTGGGGTTTTTAGTCGGGGCAGCGATTGCAGGACAGACTTTTTATAACTTTACCTTGGAAAATTTGCGCCAGTTTGGGGTGTTAAAAGCGATGGGGGCAAGTAATGGTACGTTATTGCGGATGATTTTATTGCAAGCGGTTTTAGTGGGCATCATAGGCTATGGAATAGGTGTGGGCTTAACCGCATGGTTTGGTTATGCAATGCGCAATTCCATTTTAGCCTTCAAATTTCCGTGGCAACTCTTAGTATTCAGTGGTGTGGGAATCACGTTAATTTGTATGTTTGCCGCTTTATTGAGTATTATCAAAGTGATACGCCTAGAACCTGCGATTGTGTTTAAAGGATAAACGATGGACAAGGATTGCGCGGTTTACTGTGAAAATGTAAAAAAAGCCTATGACACAGGCGGCGATAAAGTTATTGCACTCGGTGGGATTGATTTACAAATTAAACTCGGCGAATTAATGATGTTAGTCGGCCCTTCTGGGTGTGGCAAAACCACCTTGATTTCAGTGGTGGCGGGCATTTTGGATCAAGACTCAGGCGTTTGTGAAGTGTTTGGACAGAATTTGCTAAAAATGCACGCGCGGGATAAATTAAAATTTCGGGCAAAAAACATCGGTTTTGTTTTTCAAGCCTTTAATTTACTTCCTTCACTCACAGCGGCTGAAAATGTTTCTATTCCCTTGATTCTTAATGGGGTAAAACGAAAAGAAGCTGAACGGCGTGGTGCGGTCATGTTAGAAAAAGTGGGCTTGGGAACACGAACCCGCTCTTTTCCTAACCAACTTTCAGGCGGTCAGCAACAACGGGTGGCGATTGCTCGGGCGTTAGTTCATAACCCCAAATTGATTGTCTGCGATGAGCCAACCAGTGCGCTAGACCACGAAACAGGGCATCAAGTGATGGATTTATTAAAAGAAGTTGCGATGGGACACGACCGTGCTTTGGTGATTGTAACCCATGATTCCCGCATTTTTGGATTTGCAGACCGCATTGCTCGGATGGATGATGGGCATATTGAAAAAGTGGTCAATTCTGTGACTGAACTTTAACGCTTTTTCCAGAGGATTACGTTGTTACATTTTTCTAACCCACAAAAAAACCTTCTTCACTTATTAGCCGATGGCAAGTTTCATTCAGGCACACAGCTTGCGAGCAGCTTAAACATTTCACGCGCGGCAATTTGGAAACAATTGGAGGTATTAACCGCTGATTATGGATTGGACATTATTGCCTTGCGTGGTAAAGGCTATAAACTGCACCGTCCTTTAGAATTACTTGTCGCCGAGCAAATTAAAGCCGCTTTAACCCCTGTTGCAGCCGATTTATTGACTGGATTAGAAATTTATCAACGGATTGATTCGACCAATCGTTATCTGAGTGACCGCGCTCAACAAACTTTGTCTGGGTTGGTTTGTTTAGCAGAAACCCAAACCGCAGGCAAAGGCAGACGCGGACGGCAATGGGTTTCACCGTTTGGGAATAATATTTATCTTTCTCTGTTGTGGCATTATCCCAATGATTTAAGCAGCATTGCAGGATTGAGTTTAGCGGTGGGTGTGGCAGTGATTCGTGCGTTGCACAGTTTAGGGCTAACGGAAATAGGCTTAAAATGGCCCAACGACATTTATTGGCACAAGCAAAAATTGGGCGGCATTTTAATTGAAGTCTCTGGTGAAACAGGCGGCAGTTGTCATGCGGTGATTGGGTTGGGATTAAATTTATATTTGCCCAGCAAAGAAACTGCAACTATTACTCAACCGTGGACAGATTTGAGTCAAATTAAGGGTAGCATCAGCTATTCGAGAAATACCCTCACCAGTTTGTTATTAAATCACTTGCTGCCTGTGGTTGCGCGATTTGATAGCAATGGTTTAAAGGCGTATTTGCCCGAATGGCGAGCGGCTGATGTGCTGTTAAATCAAGCGGTTAATTTATATATCGGGGATAAAAAAATGTCAGGACTTGTTGCTGGAATAGATGATAACGGCTTGTTATTGTTTAAAAATAACGCGGGTGAAATAAAAACCTTTGCCTCGGGGGAAGTGAGTTTTCATGACGCAGGAATTAATAAAACAGCGATTTTACCGTGATTGCTGCACGCTATAAACGACAATTCAATTACTTGGACAACACATAAAACGCATTCTTTCAAAGCGTTTACGCTAAAATCATCTCTTTTACTGACCCCGACAAAACTTAACTCTTTAAGGGAAATACAATGTTAATAAAACTTACAGGCGGCACTGTTTATGATCCTGCCAGCGGTATTGATGGCAAACAGCAAGACCTTTATATTCAAGACGGACGGATTGTTCACACCCCTCCTGCTGATAAACCGATAACACAAGAGTATGATTTACGCGGCAAAGTGGTCATGTCAGGGGCAATTGATATGCACACCCATATCGGTGGTGGCAAAGGCAATATTGCGCGTACTTTACTGCCCGAAGACCATCGTGCAGACCCTGTTGCCCGTACCCACATTTGCCGCTCAGGCTGTGGTCATATCATGCCTAGCACCTTTGTCACAGGCTATCGCTATGCAGAAATGGGTTATACCACAGGCTTTGAACCCGCTATATTGCCCGCCAATGCGAGGCAAGCCCACATGGAAATGGCCGATATTCCCATTTTAGACAAAGGTGGCTATGTGATGTTAGGCAGCGATGATTATTTGTTGCGCTTATTAACGGCCAAAAAAGACCAACAGGCGATTAATGATTATGTGGCATGGACAATGCACGCGGCGAAAGCGATTGGGGTGAAAGTGGTGAACCCTGGCGGGATTAATGCGTTTAAATTTAATCAACGGCAACTGGATTTAGATGAACAAAATAGCCATTACGGGGTGACACCGCGTGAAATTTTGCAGGTCTTAGCCACTGCGATTCAGCAGTTGGGGGTCAAACACCCGCTTCATGTTCACGGCTGCAATTTAGGTGTACCTGGCAATATGCAAACCACCCTGGACACTATCCAAGGCATTGGCGGTTTGCCAATGCACTTAACTCACATTCAGTTTCACAGCTACGGCACGGAAGGCGATTTTAAATTTTCCTCAGGGGCTGCACAAATTGCCGAAGCGATTAATGCGCATAAAAATATTACCGTGGATGTGGGGCAGATTTTATTTGGGCAAACCGTCACCGCCTCAGGGGATAATATGCGGCAACACGCCAATCATAAACACGCTAGCCCGAACAAATGGGTCACGATGGATATTGAATGCGATGCAGGCTGTGGTGTGGTGCCGTTTAAATATAAAGACCAAAATTTTGTCAACGCGCTGCAATGGGCAATTGGTTTGGAAACCTTTTTATTGGTCAATGACCCGTGGCGCATTTTCTTAACCACCGACCATCCTAACGGTGCGCCGTTTACCAGTTATCCGCATTTGATTCGCTTGCTGATGGATAGAACGTTCCGCAATGATGTGTTAGCCACCATTCATCCTGAAGCGCAAAAAATGACCACGTTGGCTTCGATTGAGCGCGAATATACCTTGCAAGAGATTGCCATTATGACGCGGGCAGGCGCGGCGCGGTTAATTGGGTTACAAGACCGTGGGCATTTAGGTTGTGGGGCATGGGCGGATATTACCGTTTATACCGACAATCCCAATCGGCAGCAAATGTTTGAAAAACCTGATTATGTTTTCAAAGATGGACAATTGGTGGTGGTCGATGGCAAAGTGGTTTCGACAAAATGGGGAACAACCCATATTGTAAAACCTGCGTTTGATGCGTCTGTAGAAAAGGGCTTGAAAAGTTATTTTGACCAGTATTTGACCATGAAACTGGGAAATTTTAAAATCAGTGAGGATGAAATAACTGAAGATGGACGCGGTAGTTTAACGGTACATCCCTTGACAACAGCAGCTTAAATCAACATCCTCTCAGCCCCTTTTGAAATCTACCCCAACCCTCCTTTACAAAAGGAGGGCGTTTCCCCTTTTTAATTAGCAATAGGTTTTTTTCAACTGTTCCACAAAAACAGCTAATTCGTCAAACGGTAAGTGATTAATGCCTGCCGCGCTTTTACGTCCACCGCCTGTGGCAAAAGAGCCACATAAAATATCCGCCCCTGTTTTATTTTGTAACGGACTGCGCACGCTGACCAGATAGCCGCCTTGTAAATTATCAGTGAGAATCGCATGAGCGCGGTCGGGATATTGCTGGGTGAGTGCATTGGCAAAAACCCCGCTCACCCGCCGTGACCACGCGCTATTAGGTAAAATAAAAACCGCTACGCGCTCGTCTTCATAATCGGCTGGGGTTTGCCCTGCCAACTGCATATCGTCCTGATACGCGGCTTGCAAATTTTCATAGCAAGCTTGATGCACCTGAATAAAATCAAACGGTGAAGAATATGTCCGTAATTTGTTAAATAATACGGTCGGGCTAAAATGTAAATCCGCCAAACTGCTGCCATAACTGTTGTAATTCAGGCAACGACCTAGGGTTTTTAATTGAACGATTTGTGTCTGCGACAACGATAATTCAGTCGCAGCACGGTGTGCTGTGTCATCTAAATTATCCCCAAACGCGGCGGTAATTGCCCATGTTTTAAATCGACCGTGTAAATAGTTATCGACTAACAAGCTGGTGCAGGTTTGTGCATCGGTATCAATCAAGGCTGTTAAGTGCGGATGAGACGGAATTTCACCTGCTTGATGATGGTCTACATAAAAAACTCGCGCCCCTGCGGCAAGAATCCGCTCTAAATCCGCGCTATTTTGCTTGAGTGATATATCTAATACCGTGACCGTGTCGCCCTCGATTGCCTGCACTTGGGAAAGTAATTGAATATCACGTTTGACCCCAGTGATGAGCGTGGAAGCGATTGGCTGGGCAAGGCGCAATTGTAGCAATGCGCAAAGTCCGTCCGCATCGCCATTAAAAACATCAATTTGCATCATGTTATCCTTCAAAAAATCCCCCTTTAAACAAGGGGGACGTTGATTTTAACCCTTCTTTTAAAAGGGACTGGGGAATTTAAATGTCTGAATTATCATTGTTCACGGGTGTGCTGGCAACGACCACCTCGTGTTGTTTGGTGACTTCAATGGCTATTTTAGGCGATTGGGCTTTAATCGGTTTGATGATGTCGTGATGAATGGTATCTTCAACGGCAGTTAAATTGGGTAGTTCAACTTGATGTTTTACAATTTCTTCGTGAATCGCATTGCCTAAATTTTTCTTTTCTAAACGATTTTCACGCTGCTGGGCAAACTCATGGGTATAAGCACGGCTGGGTTTAGGGGCGGTTGTTTCAGGATGACTCACGGGCAAAATAATCAGATGTGCCTCAGTGGGAGCAGCCGAAACAGTAGACCCCATTGTTTCGTGTGCAACAGACGGTTCAGCATCCACTAAATCAAAACTGACCGCAGGTTTTTTATAATTGGGATTACGCGGACGACGACGATTCGGGCCGCGTCTATTGTTGCGTGGGTGGGGATATTGTTTTTTTGGTGATTCTTCAATGCCTTGATTTTCAACTATTTCGCTTGCAGCCCTTGTTAAATCCACCGCTATGTCAGGGGATTGTTCAACGGGTGATGATTCTGTAACTTCTAAAGAATGGGGGTCTACAGCTGCCAGAACAGGTTTTTCATAGCGTGGATTATTATTTTTATAGCGTGGGTTGTTATTTTTGTAGCGTGGGTTTCTGCGTGGATTAGCAGGCGAAATTGCTGCTGTTGTTTCATCGGTTTCCGCGGCAAGTTCGCCGGTCACTTGCCCGTTTTCCAGGCGGGCTAATTCAGGCTCACCAATTAATTTTTGCCAAAACCGCTTAATTAAACTGGCTGAGGTTTTTTTATTTTGGATAGGCGCTGGCATCATATCAGGTAAAAATTCTTTAATCGCCGCCCGTTCAATTTTAGGCACAACTTGTTGCTGGGCAAACTCAGGCACCACTACCTCTTCGACCTTTAGTTGCAGATAACTAAGCTTTTCATCGTCGCCTTCTTTGCCTTTAATCCGCTCAATGTCATAAGCTGGGGTTTCTAAATGACGACTGGGTAAAATAATAATTCTAACGTGCAACCTATTTTCAATTTGGTCTATTCCTGCGCGTTTTTCATTCAGCAAAAAAGTGGCGCATTCAATGGGCAAATGGGCAATTACTTTTTCCGTGCCTTTTTTCATCGCTTCTTCTTCGATAATGCGCAAAACCGATAACGCAACCGATTCAACATTACGAATCGAACCTTGTCCTTTGCAACGTGGGCAGGTCAATTGTGTGGATTCGCCTAACGAAGGACGCAAGCGTTGCCGTGACATTTCTAATAAACCAAACCGAGAAATGCGGCTGGTTTGAATTCTGGCGCGGTCAATTTTTAACGCATCCCGCAAGCGATTTTCCACCGCCCGTTGATTTTTATTTGCCATCATGTCAATAAAATCAATCACAAACAGCCCGCCTAAATCACGCAGCCGCAGTTGTAAAGCAATTTCATCGGCGGCTTCTAAATTGGTATTTAAGGCGGTTTCTTCAATATCACCGCCTTTGGTGGAACGGGCTGAATTGATGTCGATAGAGGTTAAGGCTTCAGTGTAATCAATCACAATGGAGCCGCCTGAGGGCAAGGCGACATCGCGTTTATAGGCTTGTTCGATTTGTGATTCAATTTGATAACGGCTAAACAACGGCACTGCGTCTTCATACAATTTTGCCCGTGGCAAAAAATGCGGCATGACTTGTTTTAAAAAACTCTGCACTAATTTAAACGAGTCGGCTTGGTCAATTAAAATTTCTTCAATATCGTTGCGTAAATGGTCGCGTAACGCACGAATAATGACGTTACTTTCTTGAAAAATTAAAAACGGCGCACTTTGTTCGGCACTGGTACGCTCTATCGCTTGCCATAATTGCAGCAAATAATCTAAATCCCATTGTAATTCTTCTAAGTTTTTACCACAGCCTGCGGTGCGGATAATAATTCCCATCTCATCTGGCACTTGCAAGCCTGTCATTACTTCGCGTAATTCGCTGCGGGTATCGCCTTCGATGCGGCGTGAAATGCCGCCTGCTTTAGGATTATTCGGCATCAGTACCAAATAAGTTCCCGCTAGACTGATATAAGTGGTTAAAGCCGCACCCTTATTGCCGCGTTCTTCCTTTTCAATCTGCACGACAATTTCTTGCCCTTCTTTGATTTGGTCTTTAATGGTCGAGCGACCTGTTTGTCCTGATTCGGTTGGGGTTCTAAAACTGGGAGAGATTTCTTTGAAGGGTAAAAAACCATGTTTATCCGCGCCATAGCTCACAAAAGCGGCTTCTAAGCTGGGTTCAACCCGGGTGATAATGCCTTTATAAATATTGGATTTTTTTTGTTCTTTGGACGGAACTTCAATATCAAAATCATATAATTTTTGTCCCTCTACTAAAGCAACGCGCAATTCTTCTGCTTGTGTGGCGTTGATAAGCATTCTTTTCATTGTGTATCCTTGTTCATTTTTAACTCCTTTTTCAGGCTTATCAAACAGACCCCGCTTACCTGTAAAAACTAGAAAGTTTAACTTATCCGCCTTAAGATAAGGGGTTGCTTTACAGTGAGTTTGGAAGGTTTAACGCTAACAAATACCTTGTTTTTTAACACCGCGCCGTCACTCATGTATCGCTGTTGCGGCAGTGAAGACTTTAATAATTTTAGTTCAGGTCGTTAGTTTTTAGCTATTGCGTACATAAAGGATAAGGATTTCACTTAAGCCCAACGCAGAGGTTCAAAAAGCTGCTTTGAACCTCTTTCAATAAGCACTTAAAATATCTGTTTATCGCACATCTTAAAAGGAGTCTCTTCGTTCATCATAGGTTGAACGATAAAACCCTCGTTGCTAGTTAAACAGCCCAAAGGGGCTGTTTTTTCTAATTCTTGTATTGCCCTTAAAACCTTTTTTGTGGCATTTTATCAGGGCGCAGTCTATTTATCGTGAAGATAAACACACTTAATATAGCAATCTTAATCCATTGCATCAATTTAAAGAATCAATCCAACAGAATTACTGTATCATTTAGGCTATGAATATGAATCAAAACCAAACAAATTTACAGGTGCAATGGCTGGAAATTACCGATGCACACGCAGGGCAGCGACTGGATAATTTTTTAATGTCGCAGCTTAAAGGTGTGCCTAAAAGCCGAATTTATCGGATTGTGCGCAAGGGCGAAGTGCGGGTTAATAAAGGTCGTATCGAAGTCAGTTATAAATTAGTAGAAGGCGATATTGTTCGCGTTCCACCGATTCGGGTTGCCGAGCCTGTCGATGAATTAGCGGTGCCAGCCACGTTGCAATACCATCTGGAACAAGCCATTTTATACGAGGACGATGCCTTGTTGGTATTAAATAAACCGTCAGGGTTTGCGGTTCACGGTGGCACAGGCTTAAACTCAGGGGTGATTGAAGGTTTACGACAACTACGCCCGCAAGCAAAATTTTTAGAATTAGCCCATCGTTTAGATAAAGAAACCTCAGGTTGTTTAATTGTCGCTAAAAAACGCAGTGCGTTAATGGGCTTGCATCAATTGTTTCGCAGCACAGGGATGGATAAAACTTATCTGGCGTTATTAGCAGGGTGTTGGCAACGCAAAAAATTAGTTGTCTCCGCGCCCTTGTTGAAAAAAATAGGCACCACTGGCGAGCGTATCGTAATTATTAACGAAGCAGGCAAACCGGCCGAAACTTTATTTAGACGAATGGAACAATTCAAAGACAGCACCTTAATCGAAGCCTATCCTAAAACAGGACGCACCCATCAAATTCGGGTTCATGCCGCGTGGCTTGGACACCCGATTGTGGGAGATGACCGCTATGGTGAGGCGACAACCAATCGCCATTTTAAAACGCGCGGCTATCAGCGATTATTTTTGCACGCCTTACGTTTAACCTTTCCTCATCCGCTTACAGGGGAAATTCTCACCCTATACGCACCTTTACCTCAACAGCTTGAGACATTATTAACTTATGAAAGATCGCTTTGATTTACTTATTTTTGATTGGGATGGCACGCTGGTCGATTCAATTGACTGGATAGTTCATTGCGTACAAACCGCCGCCAAACAATTTTCTTGTCCTATTCCTTCTGCGCAAGCGGCGAAAGATATTATTGGTTTGAGCATTGAACAGGCGATAAATACCTTGTTTCCCACGGCTAATCCCGTGCTACAACAGCAACTTGCTACTTGTTATAGCCACACTTTTTTTTCCAAACAAACCACGCAGGATGATTTATTTACGGGGGTGTTAGAAATGTTACACCGCTTTAAACAAGATGGTTATCAACTGGCAATTGCCACAGGAAAAACCCGCAAGGGCTTGGATAAAGTGCTGCACACTACTGGCGTGGGTGATTTATTTTCTATCACCCGCTGTGCGGATGAAACGGCATCAAAACCGCATCCTTTAATGCTAGAAGAAATTATGTTTCATACCCAAATTTCACCTGAGCGCACCTTGATGATTGGTGATTCGATACATGATTTACAGATGGCAAAAAATGCACAAATTAATGCGATAGGCGTTGCCTGCGGCGCACATTCTGCCCCTGTTTTGCAACATTATCAGCCGTTATGCTGTTTGCAACAAACCGCTGATTTACTTGAAATAATAGCAAGGTAATTTAATGGACACACAACAATCAAAACCAGAAATTAACCCGCCTGTCGGTTGGGAACGCGCCGCGATTGAAAAACTAGCCTTTGCCGCGATTGATGAGCAACGCCGCACCAGACGCTGGGGTATTTTTTTTAAAAGCCTGATGTTTCTTTACTTGATTGGACTGTTTGGCGTAATGAGTTATCCCTCTTTCAAAGAAGGAATGTCAACGAGTAGCAGCCCACATACGGCGATTATTGATATTCAAGGAGTTATTTCAGAAAGTGACGAAGCGAATGCAGATGATATTATTACAGGCTTGCGCAATGCGGTTAAAGACAGCAATACCAAAGGCATTATTTTAAAAATTAATTCCCCAGGCGGCAGTCCCGTGCAATCTGCTTATGTTTATGATGAAATTAAACGGCTCAAAAAACTGCATCCGCAATTGCCGATTCATGCAGTGGTCAGCGATATTTGTGCTTCGGGCGGTTATTACATTGCGGCGGCGAGCGATAAAATTTTTGTCAATCAAGCCAGTTTAATCGGCTCTATTGGCGTAATTATGAATGGCTTTGGCTTTGTGGATGTGATTCAAAAAATTGGGGTGGAACGCCGCTTGCTTACCGCTGGGGAACACAAAGCGATGCTAGACCCGTTCTCGCCTGCTAAAGACGATGAAAATGCCTATATGCAAACTTTGCTAAACGGGGTGCATCAACAATTTATCAGCGCGGTGCGTGCTGGACGGGGTAAACGCTTAATTGAAACCAAAGATACATTTTCAGGTTTGGTTTGGAATGGTGCAGAAGGGGTGAAATTAGGACTTGCCGATGGGTTTGGCACGGTAGACAGTGTGGCTAAAGACATTATTGGCACTGACAAAACAGTCAACTTTACCCCGCAAGAACAACTGTTTGATAAAATTGCAGGACGCTTAGGCGCGTCTTTTGGACACGCTTTTTCAAGTGCGATACAACCTATTGGGTTGCAATAAAATTTAAGTTAAGTCATTTTTTGCATTCAGTTTAAATTCAGTCGTAAGCGATACGATGACAGGTTTTAATACCAGGGAAGGTGTTTTATTTATTTCTCGTTAGCTGTGGATTATCCTTATGAATACGCTTTTTAAAGCAATTGTCTTGTCAGTTTTATTATTACAAACAGGGTTAGCCATGACGGATGATACGCCCGCCCCGCAAGCGATAGAAGAGCATCCGATTACCTTAGATGAGTTAGTAAAACAATTATTGCAAGACAGTCAAATAAAAGTGTTAGCGGCAAAAACAGAAATGATAGGCGAACGGGCTGTGCATATTGTTAAGATAATGACCGCAGGTGCTTATATTGAATACGTTAAAGTTGATGCGGCAACAGGCAAATTTTTAGAAAAACCCAAACAAAAATAAGATGCGCATTTTAGTGGTCGAAGATGAAAAAATTTTATGTCAGCAAATCCAATCTTTTTTTACGCAGAAAGGCTATGCAGTTGATATGGCTTATACAGGAAAGGATGGCTATTATTTTGCCAAGGAATTTTCCCTTGATGCAGTGATTGTTGATATAGGCTTACCTGATTTTTCAGGGATTGAATTAGTTAAAAAACTCCGTGCTGATGCGATTAATATTCCGATTTTATTACTAACAGCGCGTACTCGTTGGCAAGATAAAGTACAAGGCTTAGAGGCAGGGGCAGATGATTATTTAACCAAGCCTTTTCACTATGAAGAATTAGAGGCTCGGATTAATGCGCTGATTCGTCGTTCAACAGGCAATGCCCAGCCAATTTTAAGTTATGCCAATATTACGGTTGATACCTTAGCGCAAGATGTGTGTGTTGATGGGCAGTTAGTTGATTTGACCGCTTTTGAGTATAAGGTATTGGAATACTTAATTTTTCGGAAAGGGGAGGTTATTTCTAAAACGGTTTTAACAGAACATATTTACGCTGAAGATTTTGACCGCGATAGCAATGTGATTGAAGTGTTTATTGGGCGGTTAAGAAAAAAGATTGACCCAACAGGGCTGACAAAACCGATAGAAACTTTGCGTGGACGCGGCTATCGTATTCCAAGTGAATAGAAAATCCCCCTTGAGAGGGGGAAAATCTTGCCTTAAAAGTGATTTTTTAAGTGCTGGGTCTAAAGTTATCGGGTATTAAAATCCCCTGAGCCTCCCTTTAAAAAAGGGGGAAGCTCCCTCCTTTCGTAAAGGAGGGTTGGGGTGGATTTCAAGTTGAGTACCTCATAACTTATGATTATCTACTTAGACTCAGCGCGTGATAACTTTATCGCCTTGTCCAATTAACACCACGTCTGCACCGCGCATCGCAAACAAGCCGACTGTCACTACACCTGGAATATTATTAATGGTTTTTTCCAGCGCAATCGGGTCAAGAATGTTCAGATTATGCACATCTAAAATGTCACAATGATTGTCAGTGACAAACCCTTCACGCCAAACAGGTTGCCCGCCTAATTTCACCATTTCCCGCGCCACATAACTACGCGCCATCGGAATAACCTCGACAGGTAACGGAAATTTTCCTAATACATCAACGGTTTTGCTGTCATCAACGATGCAAATAAATTTTTTGCTGGCCGCCGCTACAATTTTCTCGCGGGTTAAAGCACCGCCACCACCTTTTAACATCGCTTTATGCGGAGTAACTTCATCCGCACCATCCACATAAACGTCTAAATCGCCTGTTTCGCCTAACTCAAACACCCGAATGCCGATTTTTTTTAATCGTTCTGTGCTAACAATGGAACTGGAAACCGCGCCTTCAATGTCGTGACGAATATCGGCTAAAAAATCAATAAAATGATTCACTGTTGAGCCTGTTCCTACGCCAATGATGGGAACATCTTTCACATACGCTAATGCGGCTTGTGCCACTTGTTTTTTCAATTCGTCTTGCGTCACTTTAAAATCCTCGCTGGTAAAAAAATTTAAAACACTGCCATTTTGACTGAAATAGCCTGCCTGCACAAATGTTTAAATTAAAACTGATACCGCAAATTAAACTGCACATTATGGGTAAATAGATTATTTCCTTTGATATTATCAATATATTGCCCCATATAACCTAAATCTGCTCCAATATGCTCGCTGGCTTGATAACTCAATCCACTGAAAATGTAGTTTTCGGTAAAGCCTTTTTTACCAAACTTATTTTTATTGACATAGAAAAAAACCTCATCGCCTACATAAGCACTTAATCCTTCTACAAATCCGAGTGAATAATTAACCTGTAATAATTGCCGAGGACGATACCCGACATCGCCTGTTGTTGCATTGACTCGCTCTTCCATCCGTGTGCGACTTATCCATTTAAAATCGCCTGTCGTTTCATTCCAAACAAAATCCTGATAAGCACGATTTTCTTGATAGGCGGATTTATTCAAGGGGTGTAGCCATTCGTGCGCATAACCTAGCCAAAAAGAAACATTAGGATTGACTTGATAACCCACTTGCGCAAATAATAAATTTTCACTCAACCGTGAGTTTTTAGCCGAATCATCGCGGGTTCGGGCTTGATTCATCACCAACCATTTAACCTTGTCAAGGTCAGGTGAAAGGGCTTTAAAATCCCCTTGCAAAGTCAGCGCGTTCCATGACCCAAACATATCAGTGGTTGGTATGGCAAAACAGGATGATGCTTGAGCAAACAACAGTCCAGTTAATAAGAGTGTTTTTTGAGTCTGTTTCATAACGTTTCCTTTTACCACAAAGCCTTTTGTAGCGAACATTCAAACAATCTCGAAAGAAAAAATACCGTAATCAGTGTCATAGAAACCAGCCCCTAGGATAAAAATCACCTCCGCCCACCATCGTTGCTGAGTTAGGTAAAATAGGATGGGATAGGTTGTTATTATCTTTTTGTATCACGGGTTTTTTTCGCTATCAAACATCATTTTGACAAAAGGCAGATTGAAAACGCGCTGATTAAAGAGTGAGTACATCGCATCGCTTAGACTTTCTGTGACAGAATACGCTGGACGATGAATAACGCTGGATTGGCGGGTCCATGTGTTGCAACGGCTGTTTGTACAAACCCAAAACTCTTCGGTTAATGATTCAGATTGCAGTTGCATCGTGCTTTGGCATTTATTACATTGCATAGTATTCATGGTAATTTCCTCAATTTTGCATTAAAAATAGATGAAACGGTTTAAATTTTTAGCCACCGTCTTCATTACTTTTTAGTAAAGCAAAGGCTATGCCAAGAAAATAAAGCTTTTAAAGTCAACTGGTTAAGTATCTATTTTTAAAAAATCGGATAGGATTGGTTTAAAGAAACCGATTTTGCTAATCTGTGATGGTGGAAATAAACCAGTTTGACGGTGTTAGTAACCCGCAGAGAATTACTTTGTTAATACAAACAAAGAGTTGTCTTTGTAAAAATAAATTGGTGTGTTTATTGCTGCTATCTTTTATAACGCAACAACTTAAATTTAAAAAAATGACCTTAGACCAAGCAATTTTTGAATTACACCGCAAAGGATTACCTTGCCCCTCTGCTATATCCGTGTTTTTTTTGTATAACAAAAAAGAAGGATGCTATTATGCAGCGCAAGACTTTGAAATTAAATTCAGTGAGTTATTGAAAGTCCAAAAAACGATTCAGGAAAATCATGCAATTTGTGATTAAATCAATTTTATAGTAAAAAATGGCTTAATTTATAAGACTTCAGTTTTGAAAATGACTTTAGATCAAGCAATTTTTAAACTACACTGCAAAGGATTACCTTATCCCTCTGCCATTTCGGTGTTTTTTTTGTATCACAAAAAAGAAGGAGGTTATTATGCAGGTCAAGATTTTGAAATTAGATTCATTGAATTGTTGAAAATGCAAAAAACAATTCAAGAGCATTCTGCTATTTGTGATTAAACGGTAAGCAACGGTTGCTTAAATTGAGAAAGCTTACCCTTAAATGGACGAGAAAATAATGAAATTTTTAATCACACTCTGCTTGCTATTTCCGTTACAAGCTATGTCAGCCACAACGTTATGGCAGATAAGCAAAGCAGGTAAAACCTTATATATCGGGGGAACAGTACACGTTCTTAGCCCGCGCGATTATCCACTGCCTGAGGAATTTAATCGCGCGTACAAACAAGCTCAGAAAGTGGTGTTTGAAACCGATTTAAATGGCATGAACGACCCAAAAATGCAGACGCAATGGTTGCAACGTTTGTTTTATCCAGAAGGGCAAACCTTAAAAACCCATTTAAAACCTGCAACTTATCAAACCTTAACCACTTACCTACACAGTATTAAGCTACCCGTGCAAAGCGTGGCGCAATTTAAGCCCACCTTGGTGATGCTGACATTGATGATGAATGAATTACAACGCTTAGGGATGGCAGATAGCGGCGTTGATTTGTATTTTCAACACCAAGCGGTAGCGGACGGTAAAGCGATTGGGCAATTGGAAACGGTGGAAAAGCAATTAACCGTATTAGAAAAAATGGCCGATGGGCGCGAAGATGAGATGATTTTGAGTACCTTAAATGATATAAAACAAATGCCTGTTTTGATGGGGGATTTAAAAAAGGCATGGCGGACAGGCGATTTAAACAAATTAGAAGCGATTGGCATTACGCCGATGCGCAGCGAGTTTCCTACCTTGTATCAAACCGTGCTAGTTGAGCGCAATACTGGTTGGCTACCCAAAATTGAGGCATTTTTGGCAACCCCAGAAACCGAATTAATCTTAGTGGGAGCCTTGCACTTGGTGGGAAAAGACGGCTTATTGCAGCGATTACAACGGCTTGGCTATCAGGTTGAAGCGTTTAGGATGCCGTTAAATTAATTTCAACGCAATGGCAATATGTGCCAATTCCACCATACTGCTGACATTAAATTTAGTTTTAATGTGGGTGCTGTAATTGGCAATGGTTTTGTAACTTAAACACAGTTGTGCGGCGATTTCGTGTCCTGTTAGCCCTCTGGCTAATAGGCAAAAAATATCAAACTCGCGCACAGATAACTGTTGAACAATGGCTTGATAAGTGCTTAAATTTTCAAAAGAATTTTCAGGCAACAATCCTTTTTCAATATAAGTATCGCCAGCGGCAAGCGCGTAAATTGCCTCAAGCATGATGTCGGCTGCACTGTTTTTGCTGATATAACCTTTTGCTCCTGCTTGCATGGCTCTATCCACATAAACCGCTTCATCGTGAATACTAAAGACTAAAATTTTTGCCGTCGCGTCCCGTTGGGTTAAACGGCGGATACATTCCAAGCCGCCAATCCCTGGCATGGATAAATCCATCACCACCACATCTGGGCGTTGTCCTGCATATAACACTAAGGCTTGCTCGCCACGCTCGGCTTCGGCAATTACACAAATCGCGGCGGCGCAGGATAATAATAAACGAAACCCCGCCCGCACTACCGCATGGTCATCAATCAGCAAGACTTTAATCGGATTCATTTGGCGGTGTTGAAAACTTACGCTATCAAGAGTTTTATTAACAACTGTTCATAAATACAGCTCAACGTTTCCAAATCCTCTAAGCCAATGTTTTCATTCACTTTATGGATGGTTTCGTTTAACGCGCCACATTCAATCACTTGCGCCCCTGTTGGCGCAATAAAACGTCCATCAGACGTTCCGCCGCCTGTATCATCTAAGGTTTCAAGCCCTGTTACTTCCTTAATAGCAGAGTGTGCAGCCTCTATTAATGCCCCAGCGGTGGTTAAAAAAGGATTGCCTGATAATCGCCAGTTCAGTGTGTAGTTTAACTGATGCTTATCCAAAATAGCTTGGGTGCGTTGTTGGATGATTTGCGCATTGAGTTCTGAACTAAAACGCAGATTAAAAGCGATGTCCGCGCTGGCAGGAATAATATTCTCTGCACCTGTTCCTGCGTTAAAGTTAGAAATTTGCAGGCTGGTCGGTGGAAAAAAGGCGTTACCCGTATCCCATACTTCGGCAATTAAGGCTTGCAAAGCAGGGGCAACATGATGAATCGGATTGTCCGCTAACTCAGGATAAGCAACGTGTCCTTGCGTGCCGTGAATTTTTAAGTTGGCACATAAGGAACCGCGCCGTCCGACTCGAATCACATCGCCAATTTGTTTATCACTGGAGGGTTCACCGACTAAGCACCAGTCTATTTTTTCAGCCCGTTGTTCTAAAATTTCCACCACTTTAACCACGCCATGCGTTGCCGCGCCTTCCTCATCACTGGTCAACAGCAGCGCGATTGAACCATGATGCTGAGGATGGTTGGCAATAAATCGCTCAACCGCTGTAATAAATGCAGCAATCCCGCCTTTCATATCCGCCGCGCCGCGTCCGTACAATTTGCCATCCCGCACCGTTGGGGTAAAGGGTGGACTTGTCCAAGCGGCTAAAGAACCCGTTGGCACAACATCGGTATGCCCTAAAAACACAAACAGCGGTTTTTCTGTTCCCCGTTTGAGCCACAGATTGCGGGTATCAAAAAAATCAAATCGTTCTTCTTTAAAATCCAGCGGGGTTAACCGCTGGGCAATCACATCCTGACAGCCCGCATCTTCGGGGGTGATAGAGGCGCGACTCATTAAGTCAATTAATAAGGCAAGTGTTTCAGTCATAACGTGTGTTGGTAGTGTTCTGCGTTAAAGCCCAGTAAAAAACCGCCCTCAAAGGCTAATATTGGGCGTTTCATTAAGGTGGGATAGTCAATCAGCAATTGTAAAGCGGTTGCTTGGGTTAAATCTTGTTTGCGCGTATCAGGTAATTGTCGCCAAGTGGTGCTGCGTTTATTGACTAACGCTTCCCAGCCCAACGCCTCTGCAAAAACAGTCAGTTGTGCTTCGGTTAATCCCGCAACTTTCACATCGTGAAATTGATAAGCAATCTGATGGTCTTGCAACCAAACTTGGGCTTTTTTAACCGTACCGCACTGTTTAATGCCATAAAGCGTGTGCATGATTACAATTGGCTATTTAACAGTTCATCAAGGCTAGGCAAGGTTTTATCCAGTTTCAAGCGGGTTTTATAAATTTCGACAAATTCCATAAAAGCTTGTTCCAATTCGTCTAAAATTTCCGCTTCATTATCGGCATCTTCACTAGGTACATCCCCTGAATCCAGATAGTCTTTTTGTAAAGCTACTTCGCTGTTGATGGCGAGAATAGCGTAGATAACAGCATTATGAGAAGGTGATGGTTTAAGAGTTGACATGACAGTTTTTGAGTAGTTGAGTGATTTAAAAGGGTAAGGTATTAAGGGGAAATTTTAACACAGTTCACCTGCCTTAGCGGGGTTTAAGCAAAAATGGATTGACAGCTGTTAGGCGGCTCGGCTATTTTCTAGCCCATGACGACCTTACTCACACACGCTCACACTTTTTTACGCGCCCATCTGCAAGTGGGGGATATTGCGATTGATGCAACCCTTGGCAATGGTCACGATACGGTATTTTTAGCCCAACAAATTGCCCCAACAGGGTTGGTTTATGGCTTTGATATTCAAGCACAGGCTTTAGTCGCTACCTCACAACGCCTTGCGACGGCGCATTTATCACATCTAGCTTGTTTATTTCACACAGGGCATCAAAAAATGGCTGAGATGATTCCAGCCGCCCAGCATGGAAAAATCAAAGCGGTGATGTTTAATTTAGGCTATTTACCGCACGGTGATAAAACTTTGATTAGTCAAGCAGAAACTACGTTACAAGCGTTAAATGCTGCCCGTTTATTGCTTTGCAAAACAGGTGTTATCAGTGTGTTAGCCTATCCTGGACATTTAGGTGGCGATACAGAAACCGTCCAAGTTGCAGAATGGTGTCAGCAACAAGCCCTGCAAAATTTTGCTGTAACGGTGATTAACAGTGAGCATCCTAAACCCAGTGCGCCGCGTTTATTTTTATTGCGCAAAATCAGCTAAACATCCCAGTTAAGCAACCACTTGTTTTTTTTCAAAAAATTGTGCATCAATAGTTGACTGTATTGCTTGGTTTATCTATAGTAGAAGCATTGTTTTTTGCTCACCTATAAGGATTTTTCCCGTGCGATTGACCACTAAAGGGCGTTACGCCGTCACTGCCATGCTCGACCTTGCTTTTCACAGTCAAGTAAAACCTGTGACCTTAACCGATATTGCTACCCGTCAAACCATTTCACTGTCTTATTTAGAACAGCTATTTGCGCGATTGCGAAAAGCAGGGATGGTCACAGGAGTCAGAGGGCCAGGTGGTGGCTATAAACTTAGCCGTGAACCCGAAGAGATTAGTATTGCGCAAATTATTGCCGCCGTTGATGAGCCGATTGATTCGACCAAATGTGGCAGTAAACGCAATTGCAATAAAAATAATCAACCCTGTTTAACCCATGATTTGTGGATGGGATTGAGTGAACAAATCCGCGATTATTTGGAAAATATTAGTTTAGCCGAAGTGCTTGCCAGAGAGCCTGTGGTTGAAGTGGCGAAAAGACAGCAACACACTATTATGGTGCAGCCTTATATTAATACGCCAACCTAAAATGATTTATTTGGATCACAATGCCAGTACCCCTGTTGATGAACGGGTTTTACAGGCAATGCTCCCTTTTTTGACCACTTACTATGGCAATCCGTCCAGTCTGTATAAGTTAGGACGACTCACTCGCAGTGCAATCGACACTGCGCGAGAGCAAGTTGCCGCCTTGGTGGGGGTACACGCAACACAAGTGATTTTTACCAGTGGCGGCACAGAAGCCAATGCTTTAGCCTTACACACCACTGACCAGCGCACACAATTGATTATTTCTGCGATTGAACATCCTTCGGTGACTGAGCTTGCCTTACGCTTAAAAAAACAAGGCAGAACGGTTGCAACGGTTTCGGTTGATAACAATGGCTTAGTCAACACTGCGGCATTTAGCGCACACAAAATCACTTCCCCCGCGCTGGTTTCAATCATGTTAGCCAATAATGAAACGGGCTGCATTCAAGCGATTGCAGAACTTAGGCAAACGATGCCAGCTGAGGTGATTTTTCACACCGACGCGGTGCAAGCCTTGGGGAAAATCCCTGTTAATTTTAAGCAACTGGGTGTGCAACGGCTGTCTATTTCCAGTCATAAAATTTATGGCCCGAAAGGTTGTGGGGCGTTAATTGTCGATGAACAAACCGCTGTTGAACCGCTATTAGTGGGGGGAGAACAAGAACAGAGCTATCGTGCAGGAACGGAAAATGTCGCCGCGATTGTTGGATTTGGTAAAGCGGCTGAATTGGCATTAAGTGAATTAGCCAGTCGCCGTGACAAACTGCTCGGGTTGCGTTTGCAATTAGAACAGGCATTAAGGCAGCTTCCAAACTTGACTATTTTTTCTGATTCTGTCGAGCGACTGCCTAATACCGTGCAGTTTGGTATTTCAGGAATAGACGGTGAAATGTTGTTAATGGGCTTAGACCAACACAATATTGCCGTATCCAGTGGCTCTGCCTGTGCCTCTGACGGGGGGCAACCCAGTCCTGTACTCACCGCAATGGGCATTGCGCCAGATTTGGCAAAAAGTGCGATTCGGCTCAGTTTAGGGGTGCAAAATACCGCCCTAGAAATCAATCAATTTGTGACAACTTTAAAAACATTTCTTTAGAAATTATACCGAGAATTAAGATGGCAATTACCTTAACTGAACGTGCCGCAGGGCAAATTAGTCGTCAATTAACCAAGCGCGGCAGGGGTGTAGGCTTAAAATTTGGGGTTAAAAAATCAGGTTGTTCAGGCTTTGCTTATCAATTGGATTATGCCGATACCATAACCGAGCAGGATTGTGTGTTTGAGCAATTTGGTGTGAAAGTGATTGTGACAAAAACCGACCTGCCGTTTTTAAATGGCACGGAATTGGATTACAGCCGCGAAGGGATTAATGAAGCGTTTAAATTTAATAATCCCAATGTGACAGGCAGTTGCGGTTGTGGTGAAAGCTTTGCCGTGTGAAAAGTTCTCTAATTTCTCCTGAGTCCGTCCCTGTTATCGTTTATAATTGCCCGCTTTTTTCACAAAACTTTTAGCGAGTGCATTTAACACAGCCCATGCAAGAAATTAATCCAATTAAAAATCAAATTTTAGACCTGACCCAACGTGGCGAATCGCTCCGGGGGTATCTTTGACTTTGACTTAAAAGCCGAACGGTTAGTCGAAGTTTTACTCGAATTACAAGACCCTGCTATCTGGAACAAGCCAGAACAAGCGCAAGCCTTAGGTAAAGAGCGCGGACAATTAGAATTGGTGGTCAATACCATTAATGAATTGGAACAAGGATTAGCCGATGCGCAAGAATTATTAACCTTAGCGGTTGAAGAAGAGGACGAAGAAACGGTGACAACCGTGGTGCAGGATTTACAGTTTTTAGAAAAACAAGTCGCGGACTTGGAATTTCGGCGGATGTTTTCAGGCGAAATGGATGCCAATAATGCCTTTTTAGATATTCAATCAGGTTCAGGTGGCACAGAAGCCCAAGATTGGGCTTCGATTATTGAAAGAATGTTTTTGCGTTGGGGTGAAAGCCACGGCTTTAAAACCGAATTAATTGAAGAATCCGCAGGCGATGTAGCGGGGATTAAAAGTGCCACGATTCGCTTTGAAGGGGACTATGCGTTTGGTTGGTTGCGCACCGAAACAGGGGTGCATCGCTTAGTACGAAAATCGCCGTTTGACTCAGGCAATCGCCGCCATACCTCGTTTGCTTCGGTGTTTGTTTCGCCTGAAATTGATGACGACATTGATATTGCGTTAAGCATGAGTGATGTACGGATTGATGTGTATCGTGCCAGCGGCGCAGGTGGGCAGCATATTAACAAAACTTCATCGGCGGTGCGGATGACCCATATCCCAACCAACACCGTAGTGCAATGTCAAAGTGACCGTTCACAACATAAAAATCGTGATACCGCGTTAAAACAATTAAAAGCCAAGTTGTATGAATTGGAAATGTTAAAACGCAATGCCGACCAGCAAGCCTTGGAAGACACCAAATCCGATATTGGCTGGGGCAGTCAAATTCGTTCCTATGTATTAGACCAATCACGCATCAAGGATTTACGCACGGGCGTGGAAACAGGCAATACCCAAGCCGTGTTAGATGGGGATTTGGATCAATTTATTGAGGCAAGTTTAAAAGCGGGGTTGTAAAAATAACCCATGCAATGGACAGCTAAACAATACGACCCGCGCTTGTGGCAATTGCTCATCATGGCACTATTATTGGGAGCGGGCGTATGGTTTCGCGACTTTAGCTTAAAGCCTGCACAAATCGTGTTAACATTCAGTGCAGGCTTGCTCACCCAAGCCTTTTTTTTGCATACCTTAAAATTGCAAAAACATGGTTTTTTAAGTGCGGCAATTACTTGTTTTGGCTTGTGTTTGCTGTTACGCAGTGCCACATTTTGGGTACATCCTGCGGTTGCAGTCCTTGCAATCGCCTCTAAATTTTCCCTGCGCTTGGCAGGGCAACATCTTTTTAATCCCGCCAATCTTGGGGTCATCTTAGGTTTAACTTTCTTTCCACAAACTTGGGTCACCACAGGGCAATGGGGAGCAGATTTAAGCACCGCGTTATGGATGATAGCCGCAGGTTTTTTTGTGGCGAATAACGCCAAACGCCTCGACATCAGCTTCTATTTTCTACTTTGCTATGCCTGCTTATTTTTAGTCATTCGGGTGCTAGGGTATGGCTATTCGTTTGCTGTCTTTTTGCATCAGTTTGAAAATGGCGCGTTATTATTATTTGCCTTTTTTATGATTTCTGATCCGATGACCATCCCTCACCATCGAACAGGACGCTACATCCATGCAGTTGTTGTCGCAGGACTGGCTTATTTTTGGCAATATGTGTTATACGCAAATCAAGGGGTGATTTGGGGACTGTTTTTTGCCAGCTTTTTCGTGCCGTTGTGGAATAAACTATTTCCTGCTCCGCGTTATCAGTGGTAATTGTAACGCTGCTTTTTTAAACAAGAAAAAGTAACTAACCGTAAGTTTTAGTGCAGTTTTGTAAAAGTAGTTATCTTATATTTCAATAGGTTAAAAAATAAAAATGTGCCAAAACTTTGTATAACCTATTTATCTAATTTATTGGAATTTATTGAGTTTACCGCTTTAACCAAACAAGGGCAGATTCAACCAGAAAAATTAGCGGCACATTACAGCAGGAAGTAGCGCAAAATTATGCGTTTTTGACTGATGATGTTTGGCAGGGTGATATTTAAAAATATTTCCATTGTTTTGAGCGGCTGGCTGAACGACGGTTGTTAATGCGGGCGGATTGTTGACAATGAACATTGAGTACGCACGGCTAAGGCGAATGCGTTTTTTGAAGTAAAAACAGTATGTTAGATTAGGAATGGTGATGAATACGATAAGTTACGACAGCGATATAGCGGCTTGGGCAAATCAGCAAGCGTGGTTGATTCGCCATAAAAAATTTGATTTGTTGGATATTGAACATCTGGCTGAGGAAATTGAAGACGTGAGCAAAAGTGAGCAACGCGAATTAGCGAGTCGCATGGCAGTGTTAATAGCGCATTTATTAAAGTGGCAGTTTCAATCAGAGCGGCGCGGCAAAAGTTGGGCGTTGACGATTCGCAATCAGCGCAAAGCGATTGAAAGGCATTTAAAGCAAGTGCCAAGTTTGAAGCCGAATTTAAAAGATACCGAATGGTTGGATATTATTTGGGGTGATGCGGTTTATCAAGCGACAAAAGAAACAGGGCTTGAGGATTTTCCAGAAGATTGTTGTTGGGCGATTGAGGATATTTTGGCGCAGGCGTGGTTGCCGAGTGATGACTTTTTGAACGGCGGTTGTTAATAAAATTATTGTCTAATAACAAGTGAATAAAAATGGCAGATAGAACAGCGATAGACACAATTAAAGGTTACTTTTACCAGTTTGATTATGCAATTGCCAAACTTTTAGAGTCAGCAAATGATGAAGATAAAATTGTCGTTGAAGGTGTTGAGGATGTTGATATTAAAACCGCTACAGAAGATACTGCTATTCAATGTAAATATTATGCAAAAACAGAATACAATCATTCAGTAATAGCCAAACCTATTCGACTTATGCTGAATCATTTTAAAGATGTAAAAGAGATGAAAAAGCCTAGCGTAAATTATCATCTTTACGGTTATTTTCAATCTGGGCAAGATAAACTTTCACTACCAGTTGATGTTATTTTTCTGAAAGAAAATTTTCTGA
>JAIFMS010000053.1 GCA_020048335.1 Methylococcaceae bacterium
GCGGGGGTGCAGCTTTTTAGAGTCCATGATGTGAAGGAAAATCGCCAAGCGGCAGATGTCGCTTGGGCAATTAAACAACGGCGTTAAACCAATTCATCCAAGTATTTTTCTGCATCCAAGGCTGCCATACAGCCTGAACCTGCAGAGGTAATGGCTTGTTTATACACCGAATCCATCACATCCCCTGCGGCAAAAACCCCAGGAATAGTGGTTGCGGTGGCATTGCCTTGAATACCACTGTGAACTTTAATATAGCCGTGTTCCATCTCTAATTGATTTTCAAATAATTGCGTATTCGGGGTATGACCAATCGCAATAAACACCCCATGCACGGCAATGTCTTTCGTGCTGCCATCTTGGGTGTTTTTAATGCGAATGCCCGTTACGCCTGCTTCATCCCCTAAAACTTCATCGAGCTGTTGATTCCATTCAATCACCACATTACCCGACTGTGATTTTTCAATTAATTTATCGGAAAGGATTTTTTCACTGCGAAATTTATCGCGCCGATGCACAACCGTGACTTGCGAGGCAATATTGGCTAAATACAGAGCCTCTTCCACCGCAGTGTTACCTCCGCCAATCACCGCAACAGGTTTGTTGCGATAAAAAAAGCCATCACAGGTGGCACACGCCGACACCCCGCGTCCTTTAAAAGCTTCTTCGGAGTCTAAGCCTAAATAACGTGCCGATGCGCCCGTGGCAATAATCAGCGCGTCACAGGTGTAAACGCCACTATCGCCTGTTAATTTAAACGGGCGAACGGATAAATCAGCGGTGTGAATGTGGTCAAAAACAATTTCTGTTTCAAAGCGTTCGGCGTGCTGGCGCATTCTGTCCATCAATTCAGGCCCTTGTACGCCATTAAAATCGCCAGGCCAATTATCCACTTCCGTGGTGGTGGTTAATTGCCCCCCTTGCTGCATTCCTGTCACTATCACAGGTTTTAAATTAGCCCGAGCCGCGTAAACAGCAGCGGTATAGCCCGCAGGCCCTGAGCCTAAAATTAATAATCGACAATGTTTTACAGCACTCATCAGCACGTTCTCCTGAAAAATTAAATAGTTTGGCAAGATTATAGAGCAATAGACGGTGGACAGTGGTGTTTTGCTTAGGGTAAGCAAAATTATTTTTCAAAATGTTGGTAGTCTTTTAAACTTTTCCAATTGCCGCCCCATGTCCAACCTAATTGCAAAAATTTTTGTACCAAGGGGTGTTGTGTGGTCAGCGTTCCTATTTTGTTTGGCTCATAACTTGCGCCCGTCGGAGCAATTAAATTGCCTTTAATATAGGGATTTAATAAGGGATTGATGTCAATCGCCCGCCCATAAGAATGTTTGGATAATTTTGTACTGCCTGCCACCACCCGATAATTAAAGGCTGAGGTGTTATTGACTGCCATTGATAACTCGTCATCCCACTGCTTATTTTTACGAAATTGGGGGGCGGCGATAGGAATCACAGACTGAATCGGAAATCGCAACGTTAATGCCAACGCAAAAATGGTTTGAATATCCTTGACTAAGGCTTGGTCTATCAGTAACTGACCTTGATGCAGCTTATTATCAAACGCATAATAAGTGACCGTCACTAAAGTTTGTTTTTTGCAAATGTCAGGAAAACAATTTTCATCCACCCCTGCCAGTGCCTCGGCTAAAGTCATCTGACTGTCGATAACAGGACTTTTTAAATTACCCGAAAACTCAGAAGATTTGGGAACAGCTTGGCAACTACTAAGGGTTAATACACCGAGAAATAGGGTAAGCAGGTAAAATTGTTGTGCTAAAAAGGATTGTTTCATAAATGAATGCCTCTAAAATAATGACTGTATAAAAAAGGGACGCAAAGCACGTCTATTTTTTAAAACAATCCTAAATTATGACCAAGAATTGTTTTTGAATTGACGAGTTCGTGAATAATCTATATCATTCGGTGGTTATGTTAGATAGATTGCCTCAACTCATAGACCCTATTGCTTTTGCAGATAAACAGCGCGACTTGGTAGGAACCTTATCGTTAACAAAGTTTACTCGCTTGGCAGATACGTTGCTAGATACTAGCGGCGCGGTTTCTGTCGACCTTGCGTTTGGTAAAGAAGAACGTTTATCGGTTATTCGCGGACATATTAAAGCAAACTTATCTTTAACCTGTCGGACTTGTTTGGAAGCGGTTGCCTTTGCTATTGCTATTGAAGTAAATTTAGCCGTTGTGCAAACGATAGAGCAAGCAGACCGCTTATCAGGAAAACATGAACCGCTGATGCTGGAAGATGAAAAAATTTCTTTACATGAGCTGATTGAAGACGAAATATTGCTAGCATTGCCTAGCTACCCCCGTCATCAATATGAATGCAATCCGCACGAACACCTCAACCGTGTCGTCATACAGCCTGAGCCTGAGCCACCCCCATCTAATAATCCGTTTTCCGTTTTAGCACAACTTAAAAATAGTGGAGATTAAGCATGGCAGTACAAAAAAGTAGAGTGACCCGTTCAAGACGTGGTCAGCGTCGTTCACATGATGCATTGACTGCAAAAACTTTGTCGCAAGACCCGATGACAGGTGAAATTCATTTGCGTCATCATGTTACCCCAGATGGTTTTTTTAAAGGTCGGCGCATTGTTGCAAACGACAACGATTAATTCTTATTCCCTACTACGGTAGGGTTAAACCGCTGTGCGAGTAAAAATTTATTTTACAGGTGTTAGTTAAACAAAAATTAGACTGTTTAACATTGCAAATCCTTAAATCAACCCTCCTTAGTTACGCTTTAAGGAGGGTGTTCTTTTTTAAGGGCTTTAATTTAGGATTTAACACCTGATAAGGTTAGTTCAGTTATTTACTCGTTAATCTGGCTCTTCTTGTTATTCACTGGAGTTATTTTTAAACGTGAGTTTAACCATTTCAATTGATGCGATGGGGGGGGATTTTGGTACGTCAGTCACCCTTCCTGCATCGCTAGCCTGTTTATCCGCAAATCCAGATTTATCCCTTATTATGGTCGGTGATCAAGTAATTCTAAATGAATTGCTTGCCCAAGCATTGGTTGATTTTCAGGATAGATTAGTCATTCAACACGCCTCAGAGCGGGTGGAAATGGATGATTCGCCAACTAAAGCGTTAAAAAATAAAAAAGATTCCTCCATGCGGGTGGCGATTAATTTAGTGCGTGATGGTCGTGCTGATGCGTGTGTGAGTGCAGGGAATACTGGCGCACTCATGGCAACGGCACGGTTTGTACTCAAAATGATTCCAGGGGTCGATAGACCTGCCATTATTTCAACCTTACCCTCTATCTATGGGCATACCCATGTATTGGATTTGGGCGCAAATGTTGACTGTACGGCCGAACATTTATTTCAATTTGCCATTATGGGGTCAGAGTTAGTCAAAGCGGTTGAAGGACTTGAAAATCCAACCGTTGGTTTGCTCAATATTGGCGAAGAAGACGTTAAAGGCAATGAGCAAGTCAAAGCGGCTGCGCAATTACTCAAAGAGTCAAACTTAAATTATATTGGCTATGTCGAAGGAAACTCACTGAATGCAGGGCATATTAAAGTCGATTTAATTGTAGCCGATGGTTTTGTGGGCAATGTGGCCCTAAAATCAATTGAAGGGGCGGCTAAAATGTTTAGCTCTGCATTAAAAGAAGCTTTTGGCAAAAATAGTTTAACTAAACTCATCGCTCTTTTAGCCTATCCTGTCTTAAAATCTTTTAAACAGCGGCTAGACCCGCGTTTGTATAATGGAGCAAGCTTTTTAGGCTTACGCGGTTTGGTGATTAAAAGCCACGGTGGTGCCGACGCGCTGGCGTTTGAAACGGCGATTCATTTGGCTGAGGTTGAAGTGAGAAAAGATGTGATTCGCAAAATCAGTGAAAAAATTGAAACCACTTTAGCAAAGAGAGAACAGCCATGAGGCATTATTCGAGAGTAATTGGAACAGGGGGTTATTTACCCACGACAATTTGCACCAATGATGATATATCCCAACGAGTTGAAACCTCAGATAGCTGGATTTTTGAACGCACGGGCATTAAAAGTCGCCGTATCGCAGGGGGGGATGAATCAGCTGCGTCAATGGCAGAAATTGCAGCAACTCAAGCGATGGATGCGGCAGAAATTTTAGCCGATGAGCTGGACTTAATTATCGTGGCAACAGGAACACCTGACCGTGTTTATCCCAGCACCGCCTGTTTATTGCAACAACGCTTAGGGGCAAAAAATTGCGTAGCGTTTGATATACAAGCAGCCTGTTCAGGGTCTATTTTTGCCTTAAGTATTGCCGACCAATATATTAAATCAGGGGCGGCTAAAAAAGTATTGGTGGTGGGTAGCGAAGTTTGTTCAAGGCTGGTTGATTGGACAGACAGGGAAACGTGTATTTTATTTGGCGACGGCGCGGGCGCAATCGTGCTTGAGGTCGCCGAGCAAGCGGGCATTTTGTCCACCCATATCCATTCTGACGGTGGCTGTGAAGATTTATTGTATTGTCCTAATCCGCAGGCAGCTACGGCGGCAAATAAAGACGAATTAGGTTTTATCAAAATGCGTGGCAATGAGGTTTTTAAAGTTGCGGTGAACACCTTAGGACGAATTGTGGATGAAACACTGGCAGCCAATGAAATGGATAAATCCGATATTGATTGGCTCGTCCCACATCAGGCAAATATTCGCATTATTGCCGCAACCGCAAAAAAATTAAGAATGTCGATGGATCAAGTGGTGGTTACTTTAGAAAATCAAGGCAACACGTCTTCTGCCTCAATATTACTTGCCTTTAACGAAGCGGTACGCGATGGACGCATTCAACGTGGGCAAGTTGTCTTATTAGAAGCATTCGGGGCAGGCTTTACTTGGGGTTCTGCACTTATTCGATATTAACAGGAACAAACACACCATGCGTGAACAAAATTATAACTTAGCCTTTGTATTTCCAGGGCAAGGCTCACAAGCCATCGGCATGATGTCAGAGTTAGCGCAACACTTCCCTGTGGTTGAAGCTGTTTTTGCCCAAGCTTCACAAGTGCTAGGGTTTGACTTATGGAAATTAGTGCAAGAAGGGTCGATTGAAACCTTAAATGAAACCTGTCATACCCAACCTGCCATGCTTGCAGCAGGTGTGGCAATGTGGCGAGTTTGGTGTGAACAAACAGAGATTAGACCTGCTTGGATGGCAGGACACAGTTTAGGGGAATACACCGCGTTAGTTTGTGCAGAGGCAATCAGTTTTACCGATGCAGTCGCCCTTGTCGCAGAACGCAGTCGTTTAATGCAGGAAGCTGTTCCTGTCGGTGCAGGGGCAATGGCAGCCATTATTGGTTTACACGACCATGATGTGGTTAATCTTTGTGCCAGCGTTGCAGAAGATGAAGTAGTTGCTGCGGTTAATTTTAACGCACCGAGCCAAGTTGTGATTGCAGGAAATGTCAACGCAGTTGAACGCGCTATGGCAGCTGCAAAAGAAGCGGGGGCAAAATTGGTGGTTAAATTACCTGTCAGTGTGCCATCGCATTGTATTTTAATGAAAAATGCCGCAGAACAGCTCAATCTTAAATTACAAGATGTCACAATAGCGATGCCGAATGTTACCTTAATTCACAATGTCGATGTGGCAGCACACAGCTCAACTGAAGTGATTCGGAATGCCTTAAAAGAGCAGTTGTTTAAACCTGTGCGCTGGGTTGATAGCATTAAATTTATGCACGACCAAGGCGTGAGTCATTTTGTAGAGGTCGGCCCTGGTAAAGTATTACTGGGTTTAAATAAACGCATTGTCAAAACCGCCCTCCATTTTGCAATGTATGATGTTGAAAGTTTAAATAAAGTCGTGGAGCAACTGAATGGACACTAACAAAGTGGATAAAAAAATAGCCCTGGTCAGTGGCGCAAGTCGTGGAATTGGTAAAGCTATTGCACAACGTCTGGCACAAGATGGTTTTTTTGTAGTCGGTACAGCAACCTCGGATGCAGGGGCAGAAGCAATCGGTGCCTATTTGGCGCAAACAGGATGTGGGATGAAATTAGATGTTGCCTCGGCTGATTCTATTAACGAGGTGTTAAAAACAATTAATGACCAAGTCGGGATTCCTGTTGTTTTAGTAAATAACGCAGGGATTACACGCGATAATTTGTTAATGCGGATGAAAGAAAAGGAATGGGATGAGATTATCAATACCAACTTAACCTCTATTTTTCGGATGAGTAAAGCCGTTATACGCGGCATGATGAAAGCCAAGCAAGGACGAATCATTAATGTTGGCTCCGTGGTGGGCGCAACAGGCAATGCTGGACAAAGCAATTATGCAGCAGCAAAAGCAGGGATGGTAGGATTTGCCAAATCGCTGGCCAAAGAAGTCGGTTCGCGCAATATCACGGTTAATACCGTTGCACCTGGCTTTATCGACACGGATATGACACGCGAGTTGGCACAAGAACATAAAGAAGCTCTGCTAGCTTCAATCGCGCTAAACCGGTTAGGTACGGCAGAAGAAATTGCTCACGCCGTTTCTTTTTTAGCCTCTGATGGAGCCGCCTATATTACAGGGGAAACGCTTCATGTAAATGGTGGGCTGTTTATGGCTTAATATTGTGACTTTATCGCAATATAAAGTATAATTTACCCGCCGTCTGGATAGCCAATGGCGGAATTTCTTAAGATTAACTATAAAACTGTAGTAAGTACAGCATACCGCTAGGGCTTACATTGTTTGGGGAAAATATAATGAGTAATGTTGAAGAACGCGTAAAAAAGATTGTCGCAGACCAGTTAGGTGTAAAAAAAGAAGAGATTGCAAATGGTGCTTCGTTCGTAGATGATCTTGGTGCTGATTCTTTAGATACAGTTGAACTGGTGATGGCACTTGAAGAAGAATTTGAGTGTGAAATTCCAGACGAAGAAGCCGAAAAAATTATCACTGTTCAATTGGCAATTGATTACATCGAAAAAAACTTTAAAGAATAAAGTTTGTTAAGAAGGTGTGGGTGGTTATATCACCCACTAGCTTGTATTTTTCCACCTCTTTTTTCCTCATTTCTTAAGGTAAATGTTTTGAGTACACGTCGGGTTGTTATCACTGGATTGGGCGCGGTTACGCCGTTAGCTAACACGGTTTCTGAAACTTGGGAGAAAATTGTCAAGGGCGAAAGTGGCATCAGTGCAATTGACTCCTTTGATATATCACCCTTTGCAACAACTTTTGGTGGTGTAATTAGAAATTTTGACATCAGCCAATACATTCCAGTAAAAGATGCCAGACGAATGGATGGTTTTGTTCACTACGGTATCGCCGCAGGTTGTCAAGCCTTTGAAGATTGTGGTATCGAGGTTACCGAAGAAAATGCTGATCGAATTGGGGTTGCAATAGGCTCTGGCATTGGTGGCATAACAGGAATAGAAGAATGTTATGCAACTTACAAAGCAGGTGGACCACGCAAAATATCGCCTTTCTTTGTCCCAGGCAATATCATCAACATGATTTCTGGCAATCTTTCCATTAAATATGGGTTAAAAGGACCAAACTACGCCATTGTCACAGCGTGTGCAACGGGTACGCATAATATAGGCGATGCAGCACGGTTAATTAAATATGGCGATGCTGATGTGATGATTGCAGGCGGCGCAGAACGTTGTACAACCTCAGCAACCGCAATGGGTGGGTTTGCATCGGCTAAAGCGTTATCTCGTCGTAATGATGACCCTCAAGCGGCTAGTCGTCCGTGGGATAAAGACCGCGATGGGTTTGTGTTAAGTGACGGTGCTGGCGTGGTTGTTCTTGAGGAACTTGAACACGCCAAAGCACGCGGTGCGAAAATTTATGCTGAATTAATTGGATTTGGCATGAGCGGTGATGCTTATCATATCACCACTCCTTCTGAAGGCGGCGAAGGGGCTGCACGTTGTATGAAAAATGCGTTGCGGGATGCAAAATTAAATCCTGAAGATATTGATTATATTAACGCACACGGTACATCAACGCCCGTAGGTGATTTAGGTGAAACCCAAGCCATGAAAGCCGCTTTAGGCGAACACGCTTATAAAGTCGCTATTAGCTCTACAAAATCCATGATTGGGCATTTATTAGGGGCAGCTGGGGGAATTGAAGCGGTCTTAACAGCGTTAAGTTTAAAACATCAAATTGCCCCACCAACCATTAATTTAGATAATCAAGACCCTGCCTGTGATTTAGATTATGTGCCTAACACAGCACGCGACATGAAAATTGAGATTGCTGTTTCTAATTCTTTCGGATTTGGTGGCACGAACGGCACATTGATTTTCAAACGTTTTTGATTGTATCCTGCTAACCCAATGTTAAAAGCAAAACTTAGCCTGATGTTTTGCTTTTTCTAGTAAAAATCCAACGAATTAAAAAGTAGCCTAGGAAAAAAACGGCGATATTCAAAAATAGTAACCCCAAATAACCGAATTTATCCTCTCCTCTACTTCCATTAAGTGCTATGCCGCATAATCCACCACCGACTAGAAAAAATCCGCCAGTGAGTAGCAAAATACCATTGCGCTGTTTCTGAAAAGGTAAAGTAACGGCAAACCAAAGCAACCCGATGAAGACCACTATAATCGCCAGCGTTATACTTGTTTGAGAGAGGGGATTCTCAGAAAAAGCAGAAAAACTCAACGTAGCTGAACATATCCCGCCACCAATCAGCATCAAAATACTAACCAACAACGCAATCCCTTTAATAAAAGTTATAAAAAATACCTTAAACTGTTCCATTATCGCCGCCTCCTTCTAACGAAGCATCACCGAAAGGTTTTTAAACTGCGGATGGCTGGCATTTTTAAGCCACTCAAACAGCACCGATTCATAATTGATAAGGGTCACACCTTGTTGTTGCAATCGTTGCAAAGCGTAATTTTTATGCTGTGGATTGCGTGAGCTAACCGCGTCTTCTACCACATACACTTGATGACCGCGTTCCAGTAATTCCAACGCCGATTGTAAAATACAAACGTGTGTTTCTTGCCCGACTAAAATCACTTGTTGCCGTTCGCTGGTTAATAAAGCCTCGCAAAAATTGTCCGAAGCACAGCAAGAAAAACCTGTTTTATCAAAAATTGGCGTACTGACAGACAATCTGTTCATAATCGCCTCTTCAGTCGCGCCCAAGCCTTGTGGGTATTGTTCTGTGACCAACATAGGAATATCCAACGCATTTGCTGCTTCAATTAAGCGGACGGTATTTTGGATAGTTAAAGCGGCCTGTTCTTCAGGCATGACGGCGGATAGCTTGGTTTGTAGGTCAATAATAACCAACAGACTGTGTTCAATCGCTAATAGATTAGGATGTGTGTTCATTTTATTTTCCTTTTAGGAGCATCGTTATTGGTTAAAAAACTAAATTACGCGCTTTTTTATCCGATAAACAGGTATGTTTTAAATAACAGGAAATGTCATTATAAATAACCGTCGCCAATTGTCTTGCAAATTCAACTGGAACAGCATTACCAATCATTTTATAGCCATTATCAAGTTTGCTGTATTTAAACAAAAAGTTATCGGGAAACGTTTGAATCCTTGCACATTCGCGAATCGTTAAGCGGCGATATAAATGTTCTTTATCGGGTACAAAAATTCGTTTGTTTTGTTCTACAAACAGCATCTTGGGTGCTTTAGGATGAAGAGGGGCAATTGTAAACGAGGGTTCGTGCCATTCTCTTACCCGATTACGCGACATATAAATACTGGAAAAATCACCAACCATATATTCGTGATTAGAAAAATAAAGAGCGTCTTCACTATTGGTATAATTTTTTTCTTTAGCGGGTTTTGCATGGCGCAAATCAAAAATAGCATCTTTTAAAACAGGTTTAAATGCAAGAGGATTGGGCGGTACAAATGTTTTTCTTAATTTTTTATCATAACCGACAATAATTACCCGTTTTCTATCTTGTGGTACGCCATAATCATTGGCATTTAATAAAAAATAAGCCACGTTGTAATCTAATGCGCTAAATTCCTGCAAAATAGTATGAAAAGCATCACGATGTTTGGGTTGTAAAATACCAGGTACATTTTCAGCTAAAAAGAATAACGGCTTTTTTTCTTTTAATAGGCGAATATAATCAAAAAATAATTGTCCACGTTTATCGTTAATGCCACGACCTGCACCCGCTTCACTCCAACTTTGACAAGGCGGGCCGCCAATAATTCCTATACAATTAGGCACATCATTAGGCGATAGTGTGGTAATGCTGCGTTTATCTAAAAAAACAGAAGGATGATTATATTGAAAGGTCTCCCAAATCGTTGCATCAAATTCATTTGCCCAGATAATATTAAACCCTGCTTTTTTAAAGCCAAGGTCTAAACCACCAGCA
>JAIFMS010000005.1 GCA_020048335.1 Methylococcaceae bacterium
TTTGAATTTAACGTGTTTATTGCACAAAATATCAGGATTTGGGGTGCGTCCTGCTTTAAATTCGGCTAAAAAAACTTCAAACACTTCATCCCAATATTCAGCGGCAAAATTGACGGTTTTCAATTCAATGCCTAAACGGTCACACACTTGTTGCGCATCGGCTAAATCTTGCATCGCGGTGCAGTATTCTGTGCCATCATCTTCGTCCCAGTTTTTCATAAACAAGCCCGTGACGTGATGACCTTGTTCCAATAAAGTCAGAGCGGTGACAGAGGAATCCACGCCGCCTGATAGACCTACAATAATATTTTTACGCATGGAGAAAAGATTGTAAAAGAGAAAGAGGATAACGCGCTCCGCTGAGATAATTTTCAATGCAGGTCAATACCAACGGGCTGCGTAATTTAGCTTGCCGCGCCTGCAATTGCGGATAGCTTAACCAATGGGTTGCCACAATGCCCGTGTCTAAGGCTTGCGCAGGTTGATGGGAATGAACCTGTCCTGTAAAACACAGGCGCAAAAAAGTAGGGCTTTGTGCTTCCTTGCGCCAGAGCTGCACGGAAAGTAACTGCTGTGGTTCAAACTGCCAAGCGGTTTCTTCTAACACTTCGCGTTTAACGGCAGTGATAAAATCTTCGCCTTCTTCTAAGTGTCCTGCGGGTTGATTAAACGCCAAACCATTAACCGTTTGTTCTTCAACCACTAAAAACAGTCCGTCCTTTTCTACCACCGCCGCAACCGTCACATGGGGTTTCCAAACCATGCGCGTTCTCCTACTTGCATAAAAAAAGACAGCATTCTACTTGATTTGCTACTATTATGCGCCTGAAGATTAGCATAACCTGTTAATCAATCACCTAAAAATCTATTTCAAGGAAATCTTCACCATGAAAAAACACCGTTTACCGCTTTTTGTTGCCTTCGCCTTGTTAAGTGGCGTACTCACCAATACTGTCAGCGCAACAGAAAAACGTTGTGGCTGGTTAGCTAATCCAACCCCAGGCAATTATTATCTGTTTGATGCCAAAGGGGGCAAACAGGGATGGACGATTTCAGAACAAGGTGGTTATGAAGCGGAAGGGGCTGATAAAATTCCTGATATTTCTGCCAAAGAGTATGTTAAAACCAATGGCAATTATGGCTATGCTTGTGCTTGTTTATCGGTGACAACCGATAAGGTAACCCAGAAAATTTTAACCATTGAAAGTGTCAAACAACTTCCGTTAAAAAAATGTAAAGCGGATAAAAAATTACCTCCTATAGAATAAATAAGCGATACTTAAGAAATAAAGGCTGTTTATAAAGCCTATGCTGCTAATGAGAGTGTGTACACCGATATGTCTACTAACGATCCATTTCACGACGATGATGAAGGCGATGTGGCTATTTTTGAAGCCAAACCGCAATTGAAAAAACCGCCCTTGTATAAAGTTATTTTACTGAATGATGACTTTACCCCAATGGATTTTGTCGTTGAAGTTTTAACCGACTTTTTCAATATGAGTTATGAAAAAGCGACGCAAGTGATGCTGCAAGTTCACTATGAAGGGGTGGGCGTGTGCGGCACTTATTCAAAAGATGTCGCTGAAACTAAAGTCCTGCTAGTTAATGATTATTCACGCCAACATCACCATCCGTTGCTCTGCTCGATGGAAGAGGCTTAAAAAACACGAGGAAACAAGCCATGTTAAGTAAAGAACTTGAAGTCACCTTAAATCATGCCTTTGCAGGTGCGCATGAAAAACGGCACGAATTTATCACGGTTGAACACTTGCTGTTAGCTTTGTTAAAAACCGTTACAGTTGAACCTATCTTAAAAGCCTGTGCCTGTGATATTGAACAATTAGCCACCGATTTGAATCAATACATTGATGAAACTATTTCCTTGCTGCCCAAAGGCGTACAGCGGGAAACTCAGCCAACTTTGGGGTTTCAGCGGGTGTTGCAACGGGCAGTGTTTCATGTGCAAGCCTCGGACAAAAAAGAAGTGATTGGCGCAAATATTTTTGTTGCGTTATTTAGTGAGCAAGATTCACACGCTGTTTATTTATTGAATAAACAAGCCATTACGCGCCTTGATGTGGTTAATTATTTAGCCCACGGCATTTCTAAAGTAGACCAACAAGCCGATGATGAGGAACAGGAAGCCGATAGCCCAAATACTGCCGCTGACTCGCAGGGCAATCCATTGGAAAAATATGCCCTAAATCTGAATGAAGAGGCGCGGCAAGATAAAATTGACCCGTTGATTGGGCGGGAAACCGAAATTGAACGCACTATTCAAACCTTGTGTCGGCGGCGCAAAAATAATCCCCTGTTAGTCGGTGAAGCAGGGGTGGGAAAAACCGCGATTGCAGAAGGACTTGCCAAACGGATTGTGGATGGGCAAGTGCCTGAAATTTTACTGGATAACACGATTTATTCCTTAGATTTAGGCACGTTGGTCGCAGGGACAAAATATCGGGGGGATTTTGAAAAACGCTTAAAATCGTTGTTGAATCAATTGAAAAAAGAGCCAAAGTCCATTTTATTTATTGATGAAATTCATACTATTATCGGCGCAGGCTCGGCTTCTGGCGGAGTGATGGATGCGTCAAATCTCATTAAACCCGCGCTGGCTTCAGGGCAATTGCGCTGTATTGGCTCAACCACTTATCAAGAATATCGTGGAGTCTTTGAAAAAGACCATGCCTTAGCCCGCAGGTTTCAAAAAATTGATGTGGTTGAGCCATCGGTGGAAGAAACTTTCCAAATTTTACAAGGGTTAAGGTCCCGGTTTGAAACACACCATGAAATTAAATACAGCAATGAAGCCTTGCAATCTGCGGCAGAATTGGCTGACCGGTTTATTACCGACCGTTTTTTGCCTGACAAAGCGATTGATGTGATTGACGAAGCGGGGGCAAAACAGCGGCTAGCGAAAAAAGAAGAACGCAAAGCATTAATCAACAGTGCGGAAATTGAAGAAATTGTGGCAAAAATTGCGCGGATTCCTGCCAAAGCGGTGTCTTCTAATGATAAAGACAAACTGGAAAACTTAGAAAAGAATTTGAAAATGCTGGTGTTTGGGCAAGATGAGGCGGTGTCTTCACTGGCAAGTGCGATTAAATTAGCCCGCGCAGGTTTGCGGGATAGCAGCAAAACCATCGGTTCTTTTTTGTTTGCAGGCCCTACGGGCGTAGGTAAAACCGAACTGACCCGGCAATTGGCAAAAGTGCTGGGAATTGAGTTAATTCGGTTTGATATGTCCGAATATATGGAACGCCATACGGTGTCGCGGTTAATTGGCGCACCGCCGGGTTATGTCGGGTTTGACCAAGGCGGCTTGTTGACTGAACAAATCAGCAAACATCCACACGCGGTGTTGCTGTTGGACGAACTGGAAAAGGCGCATCCTGATGTGTTTAATTTATTGCTGCAAGTGATGGATCACGGTTCTTTAACTGACAACAATGGGCGTACTGCTGATTTTCGCAACATTATTATGGTGATGACGACCAATGCAGGCTCAGAAGAAGGCAGTCGCGCTTCCATTGGCTTTACCGCGCAAAATCACAGCAGCGATAGTTTGAAAGCCATTGAGAAAAACTTTTCTCCTGAGTTTCGCAATCGCCTCGATGCCATTGTGCAGTTTAAGCCGCTCGATATTTCCATTGTGGGCAGCGTAGTCGATAAGTTTATTTTTGAACTGGAGGCTTTGCTTGCCGATAAACAAGTCACGTTACAATTAAGTTCAGAAGCGCGATTATGGCTAGCAGAGCATGGTTGTGATCCAAAAATGGGCGCAAGACCGATGGCACGCTTAATTCAGGAAAAAATTAAAAAACCCTTGGCGAATGATTTGTTATTCGGAAAGTTAGCAAACGGCGGTCATGTACGCATTTATGTAGAACAGAAGGAGTTAGCGTTTTCGATTGAGGGTAAAGAGATAGGTATCACAGAAAAAAGTGACTGAGTTTTGAAGCGATAAGCCTAGCTTGCGCTGATTCTGTGATAACTCAGGGTTAGCGCATCCGAAAGGTAATTCGTCCTTTACTTAAATCGTAAGGGGTCATTTCTACTTTAACCGAATCGCCTGTTAAAATCCGAATGTAATGTTTACGCATTTTGCCCGAAATGTGAGCGGTGACAACGTGTCCGTTTTCAAGTTCTACTCGAAACATCGTGTTAGGAAGCGTATCAATTACTTTGCCTTCCATTTCAATTTGGTCTTCTTTTGCCATGTATATTTCACCTAAAGGAATTTAAAACTGTCAATGATAGCATACTGGAACTCTGTAGGAATAGAAGTTGCAAAAAAAACCCATCAGAGATTAACCATCTGACGGGTTTTTTTAATGTTCAAACAAATCTGTTTAACTTATTTCATCATGGATTTTTTGAACATTCTGTCTAATTTAGTATTAACTTCTTCTGCGGTGCTTGCAGCACGATTGGCAGCAGCTTCTGCGGCAGAAGCGCGTGAGGCAGCATCTGCTGCTGAAGAACTCGCAGACGTTGCAGCACTTTTTGCGGCACCCACGTCAGTTTTTAACACATTAATTTGTCCTTGCAAATTATCAATGTCAGACGTACTCGCACAACCTACCGCTAAAACTGTCACCATGGCGATTACAGCGAATTTTAAGAATTTCATTTTGCGTTTCCTTATGTAGTTAGTGAGGACTAAGAAGCATCATACAATATTCTGACGCTTTTTTGCGGATTTTTTGCCGCTATTTTATTTGTACTCGCATTCCTAGCACAATCCATTGGCTTAACGCATCAACTTGTTCATTGGTCATTGCCACACAACCGTGCGTCCAGTTCATCGCCTGATGAATTGACGCATCTGCTTGTCCTAGCCCATGCAAACCCACTTGTCCCCCTAATGGGGTATTTTGCGGCGGAATTTGATTGTTTTGCTGGGTAGACACAATCGCATCATGCTCTGCTTGGGAAATAACCCCTGTTTGCAAACCGTTTTCAGCATCAGCAATCGAAGGGTAGGTTAAACCATAAAATAAATGAAACTGGCTATCAGAATTAACCCAACCAATTTTATACTCGCCTTTAGGGGTTATATTATCACCGCGTTCGATTTTCAAACCTGCCCCACTTTGTCCAATGGCAATATTGTCAAACACCGCCAAGGTTTCATCGCCTCGTTTGACTTCAATTTGCATTTTTTCAGTATCAACCAATAGCCAAGTGGATTGATAAGACGAGATAATGGGTACTTTGGGCAGCATCACAAACGTGCCGTCCTTTTCTAAATCACAATACACGTCCAGTTGGGCTTGTTGTTCTGCCAACCACGCAGGATTGCTATAGAGGTCGGGATTTAAAAGACGCGCAGGACACAAAATTGCACTTGGAGCTGGGCTGCGTGAGCCTATTCCGCCGCCATTTTTTGCCGTGATAGGTGTCTGGGGAACGCAGGCTGAAACGATTAAACTGAGGACTAAAATAAAACATATTCGCAACATTAAACTTACTGGTAACATAAACGCTCTATAATTGAATAACAACACATTGTGTAATTTACAGCATTTTTATGCCTTTAGCATTACGGTACTCAAGATGAAAATAGAAACTATTGATAGCACCCCTTACAACGACCAAAAACCTGGCACATCGGGTTTGCGCAAAAAAGTAAAAGTTTTTCAACAACGCCATTATTTAGAAAATTTTGTCCAATCGGTGTTTGATTGTTTAGACGATTGCAACGGCAAAACCTTGGTATTAGGGGGAGATGGACGTTATTTTAATCGGCAAGCCATTCAAATTATTATTAAAATTGCCGCTGCAAACGGTTTTTCCTGTTTGATTATTGGTCAAAGCGGCTTATTATCCACGCCAGCGGCTTCCCATATTATCCGTAAAAATCAGGCTTACGGCGGGTTAATTTTATCGGCTAGCCACAATCCTGGCGGGGCGGATGAAGATTTTGGAATTAAATACAATATCAGCAACGGTGGCCCTGCCCCTGAAAATTATACCGACGCGGTGTTTAAACACAGTCAAACCATCACGCAATACAAACTCGCTGATATTCCCGATGTTGATTTGGAAACAATCGCCGATGTGCAGCTTGAGAATTTACAGATTCGCATCATCGACCCCGTAAGCGATTATGCCGAGTTAATGGCAAGTATTTTTGATTTTGAATTACTGAAAAATAGCTTAAGTTCAGGAAAAATCAGCTTAGTATTTGATGCAATGCACGCCATCACCGGCCCTTATGCCAAGCGCATTTTAGAAGATATATTGGGCGCGAAAGCAGGTTCGGTGATAAACGGCACACCCTTAGAAGACTTTGGCGGCGGGCATCCTGACCCCAATTTAGTCTATGCAAAAGAATTGGCAGAATTAATGTTTAGTGACCACGCCCCCACGTTTGGCGCGGCTTCCGATGGTGATGGCGACAGAAATATGATTGTCGGGGCAAACTTTTTTGTTACGCCCAGTGACAGTTTAGCGATTTTAGCCGCCAACGCCACGTTGATTCCTGCCTATAAAAACGGCTTAAGCGGCGTTGCCCGTTCCATGCCCACCAGCCAAGCGGTTGACCGCGTTGCCAGTGCGTTAAATTTGCCGTGTTTTGAAACACCGACAGGCTGGAAATTTTTTGGCAATTTATTAGATGCTGACAAAATCACCTTATGCGGGGAAGAAAGTTTTGGCACGGGTTCAAATCATGTGCGGGAAAAAGACGGCTTATGGGCAGTGCTGTTTTGGTTAAATCTGATTGCGAAAAAAGAACAGTCGGTTGCAGAAATTGTGCAGGAACATTGGCAAAAGTTTGGACGTGACATTTACAGCCGGCATGATTATGACGCAGTAGACAGCACGATTGCCAACGGCATTTTTGACCATCTCCGCGCGTTATTGCCCACCTTAGAAGGTCAATCTTTTGGCGAATACACGGTCAGTTATGCGGATGAATTTAGCTATACCGACTCGATAGACGGCAGTGTAAGCAGTCAACAAGGAATGCGGATTGGTTTTGCCAATGGTTCACGGATGGTGTTTCGTTTATCAGGCACTGGCACAGTCGGCGCAACCTTGCGGATTTATATTGAACGGTTTGAACCAGATGCCAGCAAACATGGGCAAGATGCACAGCAAGCGTTAGCGCAACTCATTGAGTTAGCGGAACAATTCTGTCAAGTCAAACAATTAACAGGGCGCGTTGCACCGACTGTCATCACCTAAAAACGTTTAAGTAGAAACATATCAGTTATCAGGCATTCTCATTTTGAAATCCACCCCCAACCCTCCTTTACAAAAGGAGGGAGTCCCCCCTTTTTAAAGGGGGTTAGGGGGATTTAGGAATACCCGATAACTTTCTATTAATTACTTAAAACTTTTCCCCCGCTTTTTAAATCCCCCCTAGCCCCAACTTTGTAAAAGGGGAATTAAAAAATAGAGAGAATGCCTGCTTTTTAAATCCCCCCCAGCCCCCCTTTAAGAAAGGGGGGTAAATGAACTTTCCTTTAAAAAAGAAATGTCCTCCTTTGTAAAGGAGGGTTGGGTGGATTTATAACTTAATTGCGGGAAATAATCCCTTCTTTCCTTTAAGGTCCCTTAAAGCCATGTACGACGTAAAACCTCTTTTCAGTGACAAATATCTTGTCAAAAAATTTGTGCATTTAGAATTGTTTAAAATCGCTGATTTGGATAAAAAACGCGACACGATTAGCCGCTGGCAAAAAAGTTTGCGCAATAGTGCGATTGCGCAAAGCAAAGAAGAATCGTTGCAAGGCAGTTTTTTACAGCAATTTTTTGTCGAAATTTTAGGCTATGACAATCAAAAACAAGATGCGGCATGGACTTTAGAAATCGAGCAGAAAACGCTGGATAATAAAAAAATGGATGGAGCATTAGGTTTTTTTAAAATTGACAAGGGGGCGATTTTTGCCGATGTGCGGGTGGTGATTGAATTAAAAAATGCCCTGACCGATTTAGATAAACCGCAACAACGCAAAGAGGACAAACGCACTCCCGTACAACAAGCCTTTGATTATGCAAATAGTTTAGGCGGTTCGTGTCGCTGGATTATTGTGTCTAATTTTAAAGAAATTCGCCTGTATTTCCAAACGGACAGAACCCGTTATCAAAAATTTGAAATTCTGAATTTACATAAAGAAGAGGAATTTAAACAGTTTTATTTTTTATTAAATCACGCCCGTTTGATTAGCGAAACAGGCGATAGCGTGACCGATAAATTGTATTTTGAACGGCAAGCTGAAGAAATAGCAATTTGTGAAAATTTTTATCAGGATTATAAACAAGCCCGCTTAGATTTTTTTCACAGTTTAAAAGCCTATAATCCTGCGGTTGCGGAATTAGTGTTATTAAATAAAGCGCAAAAGATGATTGATAGAATTATTTTTGTGCATTTTTGTGAAAATTACAATTTAATTAGCTCGTATTTTTTACGTTCGTTAATTGAGAATGCTAAACGTGATGTATTGGTGCGGGAGAAAGATAAGATTTATCGCCGATTGCGATTTTTATTTGAAGCCATTAATGAAGGGCATCCTGAATTAGAGATTAATAAATTTAATGGCGGTTTATTTGCAGAAGATGATGTTTTAAATAGTTTAGCCATTGATGATGCGATATTAGAGCCTGTTTTAAAATTAGTGGAGTATGATTTAGCCTCGGATTTAGGGGTAAATATTTTAGGGCATATTTTTGAACAGTCTATTTCCGATATTGAGGAATTAAAAGCCGAAATTACTGGCGAGGTGTTAGATAAAAAACAAGGCAAACGTAAAAAAGACGGCATTTATTACACCCCTGATTATATTACCCGTTATATTGTGGAAGAGGCAATTGGCGGCTGGTTAAAAGACAGGCGTACAGAATTAAATGAAGCGGCATTGCCTGAATTAACCGAAGCTGATTTAGCCAGCAGTCGGATTATTGAACGGGGAAAAAATAAAGGTAAATTTGAATGCAATGCGGCAATTACCGCGCATTTAGATTTTTATGATGCGTATAAAGCGGTATTAGAGCAAATTAAAGTCGTAGACCCTGCCTGCGGTTCGGGGGCGTTTTTAAATCAGGCATTTGATTTTTTATATACCGAAGGAAAGCGGGTTAATGAAAAGATAGCGCAATTGCGTTGTGGACAGTTTAGTGCGTTGGATTTAGGGAAACAGATTTTAGAAAATAATTTGTTTGGGGTGGATTTGAATGAAGAAAGTATTGAAATCACAAAGTTAAGTTTGTGGATTAAAACGGCGAATCGTTATCGGGAATTAACCAGTTTAGATAATACGATTCGTTGTGGTAATTCGTTAATTGATGATGAGAGCGTGGCAGGAAATAAAGCGTTTGTGTGGGAAAAGGAGTTTACGGCGGTAATGGATAAGGGTGGCTTTGACATAGTGATTGGTAATCCGCCTTATGGGGCTGCATTCAACCCAGAAGAGAAAAAATATTTATTAACTAAATATCAGTCTTTTAAAGAAAACTTAGATAGCTACAGTGCTTTTTTAGAGTTTGCCATTTCTTATTCAAATAAAAACTCATATTGTGGTTATATAGTTCCAGTATCTTGGCAAACAGGCAATAGTTTTTTAGCTATAAGAAAG
>JAIFMS010000168.1 GCA_020048335.1 Methylococcaceae bacterium
CAGCTGTGGATTTACCTGTTGTAAAAAGGGCAGACTGGACGAGGTTTTGCTGCCATGATGGGGGGCGATAACGACCTGACTGAGCAACTGTATTGGCATATTACTTACCAAATAGTGTTCAGCTTCACTTTCAATATCGCCTGTTAATAATACACTGCCTGAAGCAGAAGAGATTTTTAGTACGCAGGAGTTATTATTTTGACCGTTAAAAGGTATCGCGGGCGGTGAAAGTATTTCAAACCGCACGCCCTCCCAAAGCCACGTTTGCCCTGCTGTACATCGCTGTACCGCAGGGTGCTGTATTAGCTCAGGTTCACTACTATCAATACGGGTAATCGGCAAAGCCGCTTGTAAAGCAGACAAACCGCCGCTGTGGTCATTGTCACTGTGACTGATAATCACCCGGTCAATTTTTTCTGCTCCAACGCTATGCAAAAAAGGTAGTACAACGGCAGTCCCCATTTCAAAATCCTCCGACAGTTTTGCCCCCGTATCAAACACTAGCCAATGCTGCTGGGTTTGTACTACCGCTGCTAACCCTTGTCCGACATCCAACAAGCTGAGAGTAAAATCGCCGGTTTTAGGTTTTTCCAGCGGTTTAAACAGTAACGGCAACCACAATACAACCGCTAGCCAACGCGCTGGGATTCCTTTCGGGGCAAATACTAAAAGCATCCCTAACATCGCCAGCAACATCGCCCCTGTGGATGGTTGCGGCAAGGTATAAAGCGGCAGTTGGGCAAGTTTTTCTAACAGCCAATATAAATACAGCCAAATTTTATCCACGATGTGTAATAAGAAACTGGCAAGCTGTGGCAGTGGAAATAGCAACAACAAACTGGCTAAAATCAGTGGTACAGTGATAAATTCCACCACGGGGACGGCAATAAAATTAGCCAGTGGCGAAATGAAAGAAATTTGTTGAAAGTAAAACAGTAGCAGTGGAGATAATGCCAAGCCCATGATAAGGTGAAGATTGACAATGGGAAAAACATAGCTCAAACCGCCGAGTCGTGCCGCTGTACAGTAAACAATCAGCAAAACCGAAATAAACGACAGCCAAAACCCAATTGATAAGACCGCGAGCGGGTCAACCAGTAAAATCACGCCTAATGCTAGCGCGGTGGTTTGGGTTAAGCTGATGTGGCGTTGATAAATAATCCCTAGCATCACAATACTCACCATCAGCATCGCTCGTTCGGTGGGAACAGAAAATCCTGCCAAAGCCGAATACAACACAGCGGCAAACAAGGCGACAATGGCAGCAACCGTGTGGGGCGAGAAACGTAACACCCCTGTTTTTATCCAAATGGCACGGGCAATAAAAAACACAAAGCCTGCGATTAAACTGATATGTGAGCCTGAAATCACCACTAAATGAATAATGCCCGTGCGCCGAAAAACCCGCCATTGGCGTTGGCTCACGTCGTTACCCTCCCCAATACTCAACGCTTTGATAATCCCTAAACGCGGCGAGTGGGGCAACAATTGCGTTAAGCGATTGGAAAGGGCTTGTCGCCACGCTTGAATAGAATAGGGTAGGGCAGGGGCTATTAATTGTGGGGCAGGGCGGGTGCGCACGGTGCCCGTTGCGCCGATGCCTGCACTGAACAGCCAAGTTTCATAATCAAATCCCCCCGCATTCAGCATTCCGTGCGGACGTTTTAAGCTGACAGCAAAACGCCAAGTTTGCCCCGCTTGAATTTTTTGGGTGACAGAATACGCATTTAAGCGAATTTTGGTGGGTAGTTTGACATTTGCTTGGGTAATTTCAACATCAAACCGCGTTCGTTTGTCTTGAACTTTTGGTAAATCCACGACCCTGCCTTCAATGACTAACACTTTACCTTCTAAAGCAGGCGATAACTGCGCCGCTATTTGGTGTGTTCCATAAAGAATTGCCCAGCCCATCCCTAACAACAGGGCAAGCAAAAACCCAGTACGTTTCCAAACGCAGCACACAGCTACGGGTATGCCCGCTATCAACCACGCATCGGCAGGCAGTTGCGGCAATTGTTGAATAAAAACGTTACCCAGTAAAAAGCCAATAACCCAACGTGGCATAGAAAGTCAGATAAAAGTGACTAAAAAATGATATTTTCACACAATACGGTAAGGTTTGCTGATTTACACTAGCTCTTAACGTAACTTATTGACTACAATGTGTGCATTGTGAGTAATTAAAGTGAGATGGACTATGTTTGAAGATTTACGCGACCTGTATCAAGAGGTGATTTTTGACCATAATCGCAACCCGCGCAATTTTCGGGTGATGGAAAACCCCGACCGGCAAGTCGATGGTTTTAATCCATTGTGTGGCGATAAATTAACCTTGTTTTTAAAATTGGACGGCGAGCTGATTTGTGATGCCAGTTTTCAGGGGTCAGGTTGTGCTATTTCAACCGCCTCTGTGTCGTTAATGACCGAAATTATTAAAGGCAAAACCCAATCCGAAGCCGAGGCGTTGTTTCATACTTTTCATGAAATGACTACAGGTAAAGAAGAGGCGATTCAACTGGAAGCGGTGGGAAAACTCGCGGTTTTAGCGGGGGTGCGTGATTATCCAGCGCGGGTAAAATGTGCAACGCTGGCATGGCATACGTTAGATGCGGCTTTGAAAAATCAACAACAAGCCATTTCGACTGAATAAATAATGAATCAAAAGTTATTGAGTCTTTAAATCCCCCCTAACTCCCTCCTTTTATAAAGGAAGAATTTGCGTTTTTGTTATCACCCTGAGGTACAAAAAAATGAAACGTTCTCGTTTTTTAACCACGCTGTTAGCCATTGGTGGCATGGTTGCGTGTGAAAGTGATTTTGCCAATAGTAGTGCTTATAGCGTGACTGCGCCACCGTATTTGCCTGTCACCTTATCGGTTGAAAGTGATAATCAGGGCGGTGTGCCTGAATTTCCGTTAAGCAGTGACCCCTTACAATACCGCGCTTATATTCAAGCGATGCCGAATGAGCGGTATCGCTTACGGGTAGTCAATAACAGCGAACAGCGGGTTGGTTTGGTGTTAGCGGTAGACGGGCGCAATATTATTACAGGAAAAAAATCACACCTAAAGCCTAATGAGCGGATGTATATTCTCAATCCGCATGAAAGTGCTGATTATGAAGGCTGGCGCACTGGAAGCAATCAAACTAACCGGTTTTATTTTACCCAAGTGGCTAATTCTTACGCGGCTGCATGGGGCGACACCTCTGCAATGGGCATAATTGCGATGGCCGTTTATCCTGAACGTCCGCGTCCTGAAATCTTACAACAAGAATCCCACAAATCCCGTGGTATTCGTGGTAGCGAACCCAGTGCTGATGCCGCTGCATCTATGCCAGGAACAGGCTTTGGTGAAATCACTTATTCGCCAACGACAACCGTTTCCTTTGAACCCCATTCAGACGCACTGGAAAAAGTGGCGTTAAAATATGAATGGAAAGAAACCTTGTGTCAAAAAAAGGTTTTGCCTGAATGTCGCGGTGTTGAAAGCGATGAAAATACAACGAACCGGCTGTGGAAAAATGACCACGAAGGGTTTGCCGCGCCGCCTCCACGCCGTTAATGATGTTGATAGACAATAATACACAGGTTGCAGTCTGTTATACCGATGAAGGGGATAAAGCTGCCTTACAACAATTGGCAAACCAATTAGGCTTAAGGTTTTATCACAGCCTTGCTGCACAACCAACGGAAGCTTTTTTATTAACCTATCGTGATAATTGTTTGAAATTATTAGATAAACAATTGTTAAAAAAAGGCGGTTTAATGGTTGAAATTGAACCACGCGCGGGCGAACAGCGTTCCTTTCCCGCGCCTAAACAAGGGGCATTGGCGCAAGCGTTGGGGAAAAGCAAAACGGTTGTCGATGCTACAACGGGCTGGGGGCAAGATAGTTTATATATGTTTCGGATGGGTTATCAGATGCAATGTATTGAACGCTCCCCTGTGATGGCGGCGTTACTGCACGATGGATTTAACCGCTTGGCGCAATGTGCTTGGGTGCAATCCTTAAATTTAGCCGTGCCGCAGTTATTAGTCGGTGATGCGATTGCCATATTGACAGGGCTAACAACAAAACCCGACTGTATTTATCTTGACCCGATGTTTCCCCCCAAACCCAAAAAATCGGCTTTGGCTAAGAAACCCTTGCAAATTTTGCACGATTTGGTTGGCTACGATACCGATAAAGAACAGCTTTTTAATTGTGCGCTACAAGCAACAGGTAAACGGGTGATTGTAAAAAGCCCTGATTATGCAAAGCCGCTAGGGGAAAAACCTAGCGAAAGTTTCCAAGGAAAATTAGTGCGTTATGATGTGTATCAGGTTTGATTTTCTAAGGGGTTATTTTGGTCAGTAAAGTTTCAAACTTTGCTTCTGCTAACGCGCCGCTTATCGCAGTACGCTCTTGTGTTGCGCTGAAGAAATAAGTGCGCGGTAATTCGCCATACCAACTTGGGTCAATTTCATAGCGCAACTTTTCCGAATTGTCCTCATTAAAAACCCATTGCTCCACATCAGTGAGTTGATTTTTTTCTAACACGCTGTTAATTTCACGGCTTACTTGATTGTCATCCACCGTCAGCATCACGAACTTAAGCTTTGGGTGGGCTTGGTGCAGTTTTTTAATTAACGGCATTTCTTTTAGGCAAGACGGGCAAGTCGTTGACCAAACAATTAACACAAAAGGTTGATTTTTGTATTGGCTGATTAAGTGTTGATAGCTGCCTTGGGTAAATGTTTTTAGTACAGGGGCGGCTTGAACGGGGCTGCAAAGGATAGCAAAACTTAAAAGCAAAGGAATAAAGTTTTTGTGTTTCATAAAGTTACAATACTTTGATTGCATCAACAATATCATCGGGCATATTTTCTTTTAAAATACCACGACTTGCACCAAAATTTTCTGCGGTGCGTAAATAATGCTCTGTGGCAGAAATGGCAATAATAAACACCTCGGTGGAAATGGCTCTGATTTCTTTAATCACTTCTAAACCGTCTTTATTAGGCATAAAAACATCCAAAATAACAATGTCTGGGCGATGCTGCTCAAAAAGCTCCGTTGCTACCATGCTATCAGAGGTCGTGATGATTTCATGTCCTTCGCATTCCAAGGCATTTTCCAAAATCATCAAGGAAATTTCATCGTCATCAATCAAAAGTATTTTAAATCGGCTCATGGGTTATCTTCTTTGGTTTAAAAAATAAAAAAAGCACATTTCAACCACCCGTGCTGTTCATATAGCGCAAAATAATCGGTTGTTCTTTCAAATTAAATTCATGTTTTTCAGGTTTGATTAACAGAGCATTACGGATAATTTGTTTTAAATAAGCCGTATCACCTGGATTGGCACGAATCACTTTTTTTAAATCCACCGCGTGTTCATTGCCTAAACAAAGCAATAATTGCCCTTCTACCGTTAAGCGTACCCGATTGCATTGACTACAAAAATTGGCACTGTGCGGCGAAATAAAGCCCACTTTTGTCTGTGTTCCTGCAACGGTAAAATAATCAGATGGCCCTGCTGTTTTTTCAAGGCTGGGAATGAGTGAAAACCGCGTTGCTAAATCGGCTTTAATCAACGGACTTGAATAATAACTTTCCAGCCGACTGTGTTCAGAAATCGCTCCTAAGGGCATTTCTTCGATAAAACTAATGTCAATTTGCTGGTCAATGGCAAATTGGACTAAATCGCCCACTTCCTGATGATTGCGATTTTTTAAAATCACCGCATTTAATTTTAATCGCTCAAAGCCTGCACGTTTTGCCGCCTTGATACCCGCTAAAACTGTTGCTAACTCACCAGTACGGGTTAGCTGCTTGAATTTAAAAGGATTTAAGGTGTCAAGGCTGATGTTGATTCGCTTAACCCCTGCTTGTTTTAAATCCTCTGCCATTTGCGCAAGGTGCGAGCCATTAGTGGTTAGCACTAATTCTTTTAAGGCGGGTAATTTACCAAGCTTCTTAAATAAATCCAATACATTGTTTCGTACCAATGGCTCACCGCCTGTAATCCGCAGTTTACTCACCCCTAATTCGCAGAAAGCTTGTGCAATGGTATAAATTTCTTCCAATGACAAAATCTGGGCGCGGGGCAAAAAGGTCATTTCTTCTGCCATGCAGTACAGGCAGCGAAAATCACAGCGATCCGTGACAGAAATCCGTACATAAGTAACGTGTCTGCCAAACGGGTCAATCAGTTGCGAAGAAGGTGAGTTCATTTTACGATACTTTTTTTAACTGACTAAGACCATTGGGTTTTTTAACCATTTCAATCCGGGTTTTAATGCGCTTTTTCACCGCCTCAACATGAGAAATGACCCCAACTGTTTTGCCATGATAGCGCAAGCCTTGCAAAGTGTTAATCACGGTATTTAAAGATTCGGGGTCTAAATTACCAAACCCTTCATCTAAGAACAATGAATCAACGGCTTTACCATTATTGGCTAATTCGGACAAGCCCAAAGCTAATCCTAAACTGAGCAGAAAACTTTCCCCGCCTGAGAGTGATTGCGGCAAACGGCGGATATTTTGCTGCTGTGTGTCTTCAATTTCCAATGCCAACCCTTGCTCGGTGGGCAATTGCCGCAAATAATAGCGACCACTGATTTTTTCCAACACTCTATTGGTTTGAGTTAATAACCGCTCTATCATAGCTAACTGCACTTGCCGACGGAAAGCAATGCCATTTTCTTGACTGATTTGCCATTGCTGTTCTGCTTGGGCAAACTGTTGTTGTTGCTGTTGCAACCGTGCGGTTAATAACTGCTGTTTTACCTGTAAATCAACCTGTCTACGCAATAGCTCATCAAGATGGCGCACTTCTTCACTGGCAATAGCTAACTTTTCAGTCACCCCGCGTTGCTGTGCGGTCAACTGCTCAACACTCAATGGCGTTAAATTTATCACTTGTTCAGCGTCTAATTGTGCTTGCGTTTTATCTAAGGCTTGAGCCAGTCTATCGTATTGGTTCTCCAAAGCTTGCAACTGCGTAACCAAACTGCTTTCTGTTGCCAACAATGCCAATGCTTCTTGCACTTCTTTTAGCGTTGTAAAAGAGCTGCCCGTTAATTTTGCGGTAAAATCCTCCTGTGCCAGTTGCCATTGCTGTTGTAAATCGGCTTGAAGCTGTGCATGAGATTCAATGATAAGCTGTTTTTCTCGCACTGCCAATTGCAAGCCAATCGCCTCTTCAGCGGTTAATTTTTCAATTAACTTATCCACTTGAGTTTGAAAATGCTCGACACGCGCTTGATTTGCGGCCACTTTTTCTAAAATCGGGGCTAATTCTTCTGTTAAGGCTTTATCGCGTAATAAATGGGTTTGATAATCGGCTTTGCGCATAGCAAGTCGCTCTAATAACGCCGCTTGTTTGTCTTTATCAGGCATGGGTTCGCCTAAACTACGCAATTGCCCTTCAACTTGTTCGGCTAAAGCCAGTTCCTCGGCTTGATATTGACTTAACTGGCTTTCTATTTCTAACAACTCTTGCGGTAGCCCATGCGTATCGCCTGTTAATTGTCCACGCACAATCTCAAGTTGCTTTAAATTTTCCTGTTCTTTTTCAAGAACTAACTGCAAGCGGGTGATTTTATCTTGTTGCGAACCATAGCGTTTCAACAAATTCTTAATCCCTGTTAATTCTGCCTGTTCGTCTTGGAGGCGTTGTTTTAACCCCGATAAATTTTCAATGCCAAATTCACGACTGCCCACATTGAGTTTATTCCCTAATATGACAAATTCAGCCCGTATTTTTTGAAATTGTCGTCCCTTATCCACTTCATTAGTTGCTTGTTTTTCAATGGCTAAAATCTGTTTTGCCACTTTATCGGCTTGGGTTTGCAACTCCTGCAAATGCACTTTTTGATTAGTTAAGGCTTGCCGCGAATCAGCAGCTTTAGGGGGTAAAACGGCATAGGGATGTTGTAATGCTCCGCACAATGGACAGGGTTTGCCATCAACCAAATGCGGTCTTTCATGGCGCAATCGCTGAATCAAGACCTCATTCAAAACCGCTTGCTCTAAGGTTAATTGGATATTTTTGGCTTGTGCAATCTGCTCGGTTAAATCCTCCTGCAAACGTTTTAACTGTGCAACATCAACTTCTTCATTTTTTTCAGTAAAACGGCTCAAAAACCGCCACAACCCTGTGCTGTTAATTTTTTGATACACTTTTGCCAGTGCATATAATTCATTAAAATCAGCAACCCGCTGCTGTTGCTCAACGAGTAAAATTTCTAAATCCGTGGCGGTGTGATTTTCTAAAGTCACGGCAACATCGCCTTCGGCATACAATAATTGCTCTTGATAATCGGCAATCGCTTTTCTGGCTTGCTCAATCGACGTGGTATTTTTTTTCAGTGAACTATCAGAAACCTTAAATTTACGGCTAGATAGTTGATGTTGTGCGTCAAGTTCGACCAACTCAGCACGAAACTGGATAAGCTTTGCCGTGTCAGGCATTTGGAGTAACAAACTTTTGTCAGCGACATGATTTTCTAGCCAGCGCAAGGTCGTGGTTTGCAAAGTTTGCTTTTCATTCAATTGCTTCGATAAAGCCAGCTGCAAACTGGTTTGCGCACTCAGCTCTAATTTTGCTTGGCTGAGTTGGTATTTTAGCTCATCAATAACTCCCTTTTGTTCTGCTACAGATTGATGAGGCACAGCCGCGTTGGCAAGTCCTGCGGCAGTAAGCTTGTTTTTTAACTGATTCAACTCCAGCTTATACGCATTGCCTGTTTTGTTGCTTTGCTCAAGTTGCTGCTGTAATTGCTCGAGTACGTTGACGTGTTCTTTAAAAACAATTGCCCCTTGCACCGTGCTGATTTTTTCTAAGGCGGTTTGTTTTTGGCTAATTTGTTGTTGGGTTTGTTGCCGATTTTTCGTCAACTCAACAAGCTGATTTTCTAAATCAGCCACTGTTTGCGCCCAAGCCAATAACTCTTGGCAGTGATTTTTTTGCTGCTTAAAATCCAGCACTTGGTCTTGAAAGTCCGCTAAATCGTGTTCACCAGCTTCCAATTTGACCGCATCAAGCAAAGGCAATAACGTTAATTCTTCTTGGGTTTGAACGATATCGGCTTGAATTTTTTGATAGGTTTGTTGCAGTTGCAATTTGTGCTGTTCATAAATGTCAGCACCACTCATTTTTTCTAAAATATCCATTCGCTCACTGTCTAAGGCAGTGAGAAACGCGGCAAAATCACCTTGTGCCAACAGGATAGAGCGGCTGAAATTGCGAAAATCCATCCCTGTAATTTCCACGATTTTGGCACAAACTTCATGCGCTGTTTCATTTAACAGCTGTTCTCCCTCTTCTGTTAAAGCAAATAATTGCATCTGCGGCACGGGCGATTCTGTTCCCATCCGACTCACTTGCCAGCGTGTTTTAAATTTTTCATTCCCTACTGCAAATTCAACTTGTGCAAAGCTTTCACTGCTATGCGAGGTCATTACCTGCTCAATAGGACGGTCAAAACGGAAGGTTTCACCGTATAAAGCCAAACAAATGGCATCTAAAATACTTGTTTTTCCTGAACCGTTTGGCCCTACAATTGCAAAGACTCCCGCT
>JAIFMS010000080.1 GCA_020048335.1 Methylococcaceae bacterium
CCAACTGATTGCCGCAGCCTAAATCCACAATCTGTTTAATTTCATCGTGCGCATTGGGTTTCGGTAAATGGGCTAATAAAAAGCGTGTGCCAATATCCAAACTGTCGCGCGAGAACACATTGGCATGATTGACCAGCTGATAAGTGCTGTTTTCTAAAGGATAGCAAACAGGATACCGATTCTGTGGTACATCCCGTCCCGCGTCAGGCGTAGCAAAAATTAAGCGGGCTTTTTTTCGCGCCAACGAGGTAGTGGTTTTGCCAATCAACTGCTCAACCAATGTCCAAACCTTCGCAGGTAAATTTTTTACCATCCCTGCTACAATCAGTTGGGTTTTATCGTGTAAACAGGGTTGCAGACGAATTAAGAAGTCTTCCAGATACGCTAAGGTTTTCGGGGCTTTAATAATCACCACATCAAATAGCGCGGTAGGCAAATCCAAGCTAGTGCGCAAATTCACCGCCTGTGCTGCAAAACCATTGGCGATTAAATTAAGTCGCGTTGCTTGTTGCGAAAGATAAGAATCCGAAATAGCAGTCGGTTGCCATTGTTGCAATGGCACGGCAAGTCCACCAAAACTGTCATTAAAAATTAACAACCGACTTTGCGGGGTAAGATTGCCCTGTTCAACTAAATGCGTTAATACATATTCATCCGCCGCGTCCCAAGCGCGTAACAGCTCAATAGCACGCTTGGGAAGACGCGCCAGTTGAAAATTGCCCTGTGGCAGTTGCAATACACTATCCTTCACCGACATCATAGGGATTTCACCGTTACGCGCGTGTGCCAAAAGTAACCATAATAACAGGGTAAAAACGCAACTTGTTTTTAAACATTCTTTAGGTTATTTTTGTTTAAAATCCAATTTGTCCAAGGGCTTAAGGAATCCGCTTGCGTTGCGCTCACTTGCAACACTTCAATGGTTGGATTTACCCGCTTGGCAAATTCAATACAGCGGTCAACCTCAAAATTAACATAGGGCAGTAAATCCATTTTGTTAATAATCATCAACTGAGCGGCATGAAACATATCAGGGTATTTAATCGGTTTATCATCGCCTTCTGTTACCGACAACACCACCACTTTACAGGCTTCCCCTAAATCAAAACTGGCAGGACAGACTAAATTGCCCACATTTTCAATCGCTAATAAACTGCCCACGCCCAGTTGTAAGGTTTCAACCGCTTTGGTAATTTCCAGTGCATCTAAGTGACAGGCTTTGCCCGTATTGATTTGCAAAGCCTGCGCACCTGTCGCACGAATTCGGTCAGCATCACGCTCGGTTTGTTGGTCGCCTTCAATCACGGCAATCGTCAGTTGATTTTTTAACGCCTCAATCGTAGCAACCAACAAGGTTGTTTTGCCCGCCCCCGGACTGGACACAAAATTTAATGCCAAAATCCCTTGTTGCTGAAAATAAGCTCTGTTCTTTGCAGCATACTGATTGTTTTTGCTCAATATATCTTGTTCAACCTGAATCATTCGCGCATGGTGTTCGCTGGGCTGCGGATGATGCGCATGATGTTGCGGCAACAGCCCTGCTTTTTGCCGTTTTTGCACGGGTGTAAAAGCCCCGCTGGTTGATTTTGGCTCACTACAGCCACAAACTCCGCACATAAAAACTCCTTAATTGACTTGAGATTGTTTAATTTTCATTTATTTACTGCCGCAAACCTAAATTGTAACGCATCTTGAGCCACATAACGCCTGCCAGTTAGCTAACTGCGGTTGCGTAAGTAATTGGCGCACAAATTGACAGCCTTGCTCTAAACTATGCTGGGCAGTTGGGCTTAAATCCGCGCCTAATTCAAATTCTGTCCCTTGCAAGGTTAATAAAAAACACGGCGGCGGTGGCGCGTGCAACACGTCAAGATAAACTTGCATCACGGACGCAGGATTCATGGCGTGCGTGGTATAGCTGTTGTCACACACAGGCTGCAATTGGGTACATTCAATCGCCTGTTGATTGCTGACTGACGCATCAGCAAATAACACTAATTGCCGGTGTTGCAAATCCAGCGCGTGTTCAATTTGTAGTTGAAAATCGGTCAAACATTCAACTTTTTCAAGCACATCGGCAGATAAAGTCTGCACATACTCCAGTAATAAGGGCGCAAGCGCGTCATCACCACGACTTAAATTGCCGTACGCTAAGATTAAAATCGGTTTTATTGACATAGTAAAGGGGAAAGTGAAACGTTGTTATGACAACCGTTAAAAGTTTAAATTCGATGACAAATCAGTTTATCAGAAAATTTAACCCCACCTATATTTGAGTTGTGCAACAAAGCTTAATTTAAGTAATTAATCGAAAGTTATCGAGTATTACTAAATCCCCTGAGCCTCCCTTTAAAAAGGAGGGTTGGGGTGGATTTCAAAATGAGGAGACCTGATAACTTATATGTTTCTACTTAGCCACAGTCTTTGTGTAAACTAAGCTCAATTTAAAAACACACTTCAAGAAGTTATGATGCCCCTGTTTCAAGTTATGTTGGTGGCAAGTTTGTTATTCAGTACCGCGCTTTGTGCCAAAGAAATTCAAACAAAGGGAAAAATTTGCCCACAACCTGATAAACCGTGTGCAACAAAGTCTTATCAATTTCAGCCACATGAATTATCGTTTCAATTACCGCAAAATTTGGAATGGCAAAGCGGACATTATTCGGCGCATTTTTACGCTATTATTTTACGCAGCGTGAAAATAAGCCAATTTGCAGACCCTATCAATGATGTGCAATGTATTGGTTTTATTCCAGAAACGGAACGATTAGCAGTGCAAGCCCAATTTGGGCAACGAAAAGTATTTACTTCCCGCAATGGTTGCAGCTCTATGGTTTTTTATACACAAGCCAATGATAACTATAATTTTATTGCCGTTTATGCAGGCGAGACTAAGACCGAAGCAACCGCTTTATTGCGGACAGTTAAACAAGCAGGCTTTGCCGATGCGAATATGCGAAAAATGCAGGTTATCGTAGAGAGTGGCGATTAGGCTAACTTTTCAAAACTCTGTTATTAAATGCGTAAAAAAAACACTTAGTTAGGGGAATAAGCTAACAGTTTTGTTTAAATCAGCTAGACTTAAGTTACAGACATTTTTGAACATCACAGCTTGCTTTATGCAATGGCTGTTTGTCAACTTTAGTCAAGCTATTTTAGCCAAACAGGAGGCTGTTCTTTAAATGAATACTAAATTTTTAATTCCCGTTTTATTAACCACGCTTTCAGGGTGTAGTGTCGCGCCTAGCGTAGACATCGCGCAAGAAGGCGGCGGCGGTGGTGCAACACACCTTGATGTCGCAGCAACCCAAAAAACGCAACCGGTTGCGGTGAATACCAAAGAAGTCAGCGTGAGAGCCAAGCAAATGATTCAAGAATTGGCACAAAAAGTCCCGTTTGAACGATTAGATGAGGCTGAAACAGCGTCTTACGATAAAATTGCCTCAGAGTCTGGCTCAGAAGATGAACCTGAATACGAAGAGCGGGAAATTTTGGTAGAAACCAAACGTTCTACACAGCATGAATTTCCTGCCTACAATGGTCAGCCTGCCAACGGCAAACCCATGTTGAAATTACCCAAACCCAGCAGTGCAGGTAATCCAAGCGAGTATCAAGTCGCAGGGGCAAAATACAAAGTGCTTCCCTTTAGTAATGGGTTTGTAGAAAAAGGCATTGCCTCGTGGTATGGCGCGGATTTTCATGGCGAAAAAACCTCCAATGGTGAAATTTACGATATGCACGGTATGACCGCCGCACATAAACGCTTGCCGATTCCTAGCTATGTGAAAGTCACCAATTTAAAAAATAAGCGCAGTGTTATTTTGCGGATTAATGACCGAGGCCCTTTTCATGCGGACAGGGTGATTGATTTATCGTATGCGGCGGCACAAAAACTGGATATTCATCAAGTTGGGACAGAACAGGTGAAAATTGAAGCCATTAAAACCCCGCGTAAAGAAAGCGTGTATTTACAACTGGGGGTTTTTTCCAATCCTGTTTATGCGCAATTGTTGCAAAAGAAGGTGGCTCAACACAAAATGCCCGCGCCTGTGATTAAAGAAATTACCCTTTCCAGCGGCAAAGCAGGTTATCGTGTGCAATTAGGCCCTGTATTTAGTAAAGACAAAGTTGAAGAATTTAATCAAAAGTTAGAGCGAATGGGGATTTCAGAAACTTGGTATGTGACTGAAAATAAAGTCAATTAGTGGTTGTAAAAACAAAACGCTAGCTTATGGCATCTATTTCTAAAAAAATAAAACGCTTTAATACAGACAGAAACCCGCAAATATTGCCGCTTAAATACCAAGCAATGCGCCACGATGTTTTTACCTTTTATCGGGGCAGTTGTCATTTGTTTTATGCTGAGATTGGCAAGCATTCTGTCCTGCAAAAATCGCCTGTTACTTGGCTATGTGGTGATTTACATCTGGCAAATTTTGGCTGTTATCAAGCAGAAAATAAAATTCTTTATTTTAACGCCAATGACTTTGATGAAGCCGTCTTAGCCCCCTGTCTGTATGATGTCGCACGGTTATTAGTCAGCATTTTGCTCGCCACTGAAATTTTAGCCATTAACTCTGCGCAAGCGTTGTCGCTCTGTGATGACTTTTTACAGGTTTATGCGCAAACATTACACACAGCTAATGCGCAATGGCTGGACAGTCATCATGCCAGCGGTGAAATTAAAGATTTTCTTTACCAAGCCGCCCAGCAAACCAGAAAAGATTTTTTGAGTGCGCGAACGACAAAACAGAACAATCAGCTTACTTTAGCAATAGACAATAAACACACGGCAAAGCTGAATCCCTCCTTAAAAAACGCCATTACACAAACCATAAACAACTGGGCAACCCACCAGCCTCAGCCTGATTTTTATCGGGTGTTGGATGTAGGCTATAAAATTGCAGGAACAGGCAGTTTAGGGCTGGAGCGATATATCGCATTAATGGCAGGAACAGGAAAAAAAGGGCGACGCTTGCTAGATATGAAAATGGCTAATCCATCCTGTGTTACTGCCTTTTTAAACACCGCTCAACCTGCGTGGAAAAACGAAGCCGTCCGCATTACCCAACTCCAGCGACGGCTGCAAATTCATCCGCCTGCGTTGTTGAATGTACTGAAATTTGAGCAGCGTTGGTTTGTGTTAAAAGAATTACAACCTGCTCAAGAAACCTTTGATTTTTCTGAGTATGCAGGTAAATTACCTGAACTACGCCGTATTATCTGCTGCTTTGCACAAATTACCGCTTGGAATCAATTGCGTAGCAGTGGACAAGATAATGCCGCAACTGCCGATAAATTAATTGCTTTTGCAAAAGAGCTGAAAAACTGGAAAACACCTTTATTAAATGAAACCTTACAGTATGCAGCACGGATGCAGCAGCATTATGCCCGTTACTGTGATGCTTATGACAAAGGCTATTTTAAGCAGTAAGCCCCTGAACTTTTGAGGATGCGTGATGAAAAAACAAATCCAGCCCTGTCTCATTTTAGCGTGTTGTTTTCTAACACAAACAGGCTTTGCCGCTTCCTGTCAACAAGGTGAAAAAACCACCATCTGGACAGCCCCGCGCGTGGCAAAAGTCGGCAAGCCTTTGAAAATACTGGCTGTTTCTACCGCACAACCGATAACAAATTTAGTCATTACGTTGCCTAATGGTGAAAAAAAAGTCGTGAAAGGCGCGGCGAATACGGGGCAACCTTGGCAGTTTGTCGCTCAAATTGACGCGCTTGAAAAAGGGGCTTACCAAATCAATGCACTGCAAAAAGACCAGAGCCTTTCGTGTGTCAATGTCAGTGCAGAAAAGGACAGTGCGGCAAAAAAACCTGTTTGGAATGCCCACTATGAAACGTTTTATTCGGCATGGATTGAGCAATTATTTGACTATCCTGTGGATGAAAACTTAAGTTTTCCCTCCTTAGAACCTGTCTTGCGCAATAGCGAGCGCAATTTTCTGTACAATTATCTTGGCGCAAACGAAGATAAAGCTCTGCCTGCAACCCCTGATTGTGCTGATTTAGCCTATATGTTACGCAATTATTTTGCTTGGAAAAATGGGCTGCCGATGAGTTTTCGTGCCTGTAATCGTGGGTCAACGAAAAAGCCGCCTTCGTGCAGTGCGGTGATAATTAGAGACGATTTTGTGCAAAAAAAGGTTTCCTTAGCCAGCTTTAAAAGTGTTAATCACAAATTGCTGGATGTAGTGCATTCTGGCAATGCGCGTACCGCTTCGGCAAATGAAGAAACTGATTTTTATCCTGTTGCGTTACGGAGAGAAGCTTTATTACCCGGTACTGTTTACGCTGACCCTTACGGTCATGTATTAATGATTGTTAAATGGGTAGCCCAAACTGCCGATTCTTCTGGGATGCTATTAGCAGTAGATGCCCAACCTGATAATTCTGTTGGGCGAAAACGGTTTTGGGAAGGGACGTTTTTGTTTGCCAAAACGCCTAGTGCAGTGGCAGGTTTTAAAGCGTTTCGTCCTATTGTCAACAGTCGCTCGTTGCGTAGTAATGCCGAGTTGCCCAATTACTCAGCCGAGCAGGAAAACTTAAGCCCTGATGATTTTTATGCGCACCTGTACAAGCTAATTAACCCGCAGGGTTTAGAGGCAAAACAAGCCTATGAAGCCACTTTAACTGCCTTGGTTGAACAAATCCAAACGCGGGTAAAGTCAGTTGACAATGGTGAGTTGTATTTTCAAAAAGGCGGACACCCTATTGAAATGCCTAAGGGGGCAGCTATTTTTGAAACCACTGGAGCATGGGAAGATTATGCGACCCCTTCGCGAGATATGCGCTTATTAATTGCGATAAAAGTGCTGCTTAATTTCCCTGACAAAATTGTCCGCTATCCTGAATTGTTTAATTTAACCGCCCAAACTGCACCACAGGTCAAAGCGCAAATTGAGCAGTTGCATCAAAACTCAATCGCTCAGAAAAAAATTCAGTATCGGCGCAGTGATGGCAAAGCACAGGGCTTGTCAGTGGCTGATATTTTAGCTCGCAAAACGGCGTTTGAAATGAGCTACAATCCAAATGATTGTGTGGAGTTGCGTTGGGGGGCAGAAGTCGGTAGTGAAGAATATGCTAGCTGCAAACGACACGCGCCAGCGGCACAGCGCAAACAGATGACAACGGTACGCGGCTGGTTTCGGGAAACAAAACGTCCTGCACGTTAAAATTCAACGTTTTCGTAAATATCCGCTAATTTTAAAGCGATGTTTAAGTTTTTTAATTCCAGTACGGCTTCAAGGTCTGTATAGTCTGTTCTTAGCCATTGAAACGGTGATTGCTTCAAGTGATGCTCTACTTTTACTTGATTTTGATGCACGATTAAATAATCGGTAAAATCTGGCAATTCACAATAAAAATCAAATTTTCCTGCACGCTCATAATCTTGGGTACTTTTTGATAATACTTCGGCAATTAAGGTAGCATTACACAGCACATCACGGCGTTGATTCCAATAGCGCGGCTTTCCTTTAATCACAAACACATCAGGATATGTCGAAGCATCCGCTTTAGGCATATAGAGTTTTACATCACCAATACACACATTGGCAGATTTACCTTTTAACGCGAGTTTTAAAACAAAATGCAAATTTCCTGCAATTAAATTATGATTAAATGTGCCGCCCGCCATTGTAAAAATTTCTCCTGCATAATATTCGCTTTTCTCAACGGCTAATTCTTCTGCCACGAGATAATCTTTAAAAGAAAGATACGGTTTTAATACTGTATTCATTCAAATTCTCCTGTTATATTTTTGGCATTATCTTGATGTTCTAAATCCTTTTTCATTTTAAACCGCCTGTTTTTATTTGTAGGGTATCGCATTGCGTACCAAAGCGTTTAAATAAAATGATGAGATGAATGTTTTTATAAATGTCGTTTAATATCCATAATTTTATGTAATATTCGTACAATATAAATGCCATTGGTTTTTAATTTGTAAAAAATAAGATGACTTTGGTGCGGATGTCGAAAATAGCCTTTTCTCAATGAATCGCTATTGATACCAATCAACGGATTTTCACTTAATAGTTGTAAACATTTTTTTAAATCAAGAAAATAATTTTCCGCTACTTTTTCACCAAAACTGAGATAGGAATAGTCAAGAATATTCTCAATGTCTTGTTCTGCGGCTTTTGAAAGTTTGTAATTAGCCATTATGATGCTTTGCTTTTATTTTTATCCAAATATCATCTATTGTTTTATCGCTTTCACCGCTATTTTCGCCTTCAATAAGGAGTTCGACTATAAGATTTTGTTGCTGGTCGCGGCGAATTAAATTGAGAATATAATCGCTGTAATCGGCGTAATGACCGCTGTTGATTTGTGATTCAACCCAGTTTTGCATGGGTTCGGGTAAAGAGATATTGAGCGTTGACATGATATTTTCTCTTAGTGATTTAAAGAAATACATTTTTGATTTGTAGGGTATCGCATTGGTATCAAAGCGTTTAAATGAAATGATGCGCTGAAAGGTATGCTTTGCATATCTAATTTATTTCACCAAACCAACTTTCAACTTGTTGTTTAGCGGCATCTGATAATTCAGAAACAAATAGAATAGCTAAATTTTTTCTTGCTCTTGAACAAATAACATAAAATAAATTCTTCGATTTTTTTATGCGAGAGCTAGTTCCATTTATATCAGAAAAATATTCATTGAAATTGTATTTATTCCAAGCATTATCATCAATAACAATTAGAACATTATCAAATTCATCTCCTTTTGTACCATGCTGGGTACTAAATGGAGTATGCTCTTGTTGTACTTGGTATAAACGCACAAATTGCGCGTAATCTAGCATCATCATATTTTCATAGAACTGTTTTTTATCCTCATCTTCAAAATCATAATTAACCATTTTTTCTGATTGCGGAAGAATATTGTTTTCTATTACATATTTTATAACATCTTCAATTTTCTGATTATTTCTTGTTATAATCAATTCATCCATGAGTTTTTTCAGCTGCTTTTTTTCCAAGAATGAATTTATCTCATAAGTAGTTTTATTTAAAAAATCTTGAGTTTTATTATTGATGTAAAGGTTAATTATTTCTTCTATGTCAAAAAGAAAATCTGTATGTGGTGAGCTATCTCTGTTATTTTTATTATCGGTAATAACATCTGTGTATTTATAAAATTTATACAAATCTTCATATTGATTTTCTTTGGAGATAAATCTATGCGTTAAATATAAAATTTTACTGTCTTTAACTCCATTAAGATGCCATTGCGATTTTAAATTTTCTTCGATAAATTTTTTTGTATCAAGAGATACTAGATTGGGTTGATGATAAAACAAAATACTACCGTGTTCTTTTTTGCAAAATTCTTGTTTTATATCATCTCTTATTTTATTAAGTAAATTAACGACTTCAATTGAAGAGCGATAATTTTCATCTTTAGGTATTCTGCGTAAATTATATTCTTTTGGTATTTCACCAATCCCAGTATCGTAAATTTGTTGCATTTTATCGCCGAAAAAGCCTATAACA
>JAIFMS010000178.1 GCA_020048335.1 Methylococcaceae bacterium
CAGCAGTAGTAAAAGAAGAGGAAATAGTTAATGCGGATTTGCCTAAGACGGCGCAAAGCGACTTAAAAATGGATGAGTTAGAGGATGATGGGCATCCAAGCAGCAAACAAGGTGTATCCAACGATTTACATCTTGCCCATAAATCGCTTGTGGAAAATAAAATTTGGGATGACAACAAAAAAAGTTTTGAACTGCCCGATAAAAAAGTGTCTTTGAAAAAAATAACGGTCTTTGATAGTAGTGCCAATGGCTATTCACTGCATTGGAATCAAGTCGATGCCAAGGCAAAAGTCGGTGATATTTTTGGAATTATTTCAGATGACAAAAAGCGGCTAGAAATTGCCTTTATTCGCCGCATTGCAATGAGTGACAACAATGACTTTAGATTCGGTACAGAGGTGGTTGGATTTGAATCTGAAATTGTCTATCTTGGACATATTGATGGTCATGAACAAGGACGCTGGGCTATTTTTATTCCAGGGATTGAATTATTAAATAAGCCTGACACCCTGATTTATAATATTGGCAGTTTTAAAGCAGGTGACGGTGTGTATATGTACCGTTCAGACCACAAAAAATTGTGTGTTTTAGTCAGGGAATTGCATTCAACCGCCACGATTTCCCATGTTGAATTAACCTATCCTGCCGCTAAAAAACATTAATTTAGCGACACTAACAAAACCACCACCCAATAACGTGCGGCTTTACCCAATAAAATTGCCATAACAGCGCGTAGTAAAGGTAGTTTTAGCCAACCGCCTGCAAAACAAAGACCGTCTCCTATGATGGGTAACCAAGAAAATAACAACACCCAGCAGCCCCATTTTTTTACCCAGCCAATCGCCTGTTGTTTTTTTAATGATAATATCGCTTCAACAGGGTATTTTTTTGCGGCAATTCTGCCTAATAGCCATGTTGTTAATGCACCTAAGGTATTTCCCACTGTTGCTGTTGCAATTAATTGTGCAACACTCCAGTGGGTTGGGTGGAGAACAAAATAGGCAAGTACCGCCTCAGAACCGCCTGGGGCGAGAGTAGACGAGATAAAAGCGCTGATAAACAATCCGCTTAATGACAAGTTTTCCATTTTTCCCACATAAAAAAACCCCTGCAACAAAGATTACAGAGGTTTTTTGCCTGACTTTAAGAGATATTATTGTTTGGGTAACGCTTTGGTTTTCGCTAAAACTAACCCTATTAACCATTTGATAGGTTTTAATACCAAAATAACCGCATCACTCAGCATTTCAAAGAGACAGGTTATGCTCTCTGTAAAGGTTTTACCTTTGAGTTTTTTAGCAAAAAAAGGAGCTAATACTAAACCTATTGCTAACCCTACGACGGTCAAACCTGAAAAAAATCCATCATCTTGTGTGAGTTGTGTTGCTGAGACACTGCCTTTATCTGATTTTGCCTCAGCCGCACCTGCTGCCCCCATTTCTGCATCTTGAACTGCTTCAGGTACGGGAACCTCAGACTCAAGACCTGTATAATCATCGGCAATCGCATAAGGGGTTACGCCTGGAATACTGGGTAAATCGCCACTGCCTTTGCCTACTTTTAACTGCCCTTTCATTCCTTTTTCCATGTGCTGGGCAATATCACAATGCACTAAATAGGTTTTATCATCAGAAGGCAAAATCAATGTCCCTGACACTTCGCCAGGCCCTGAGACTTCTAAGTGAAACATTCCTTTTGCATAAAGATATTTAGGCAAGCCGTGCATCATCCATTGATGTCTTACTTCGTCATCATTGATAAAATGAACGGTTAATTTTGTACAGGGTTCAAACTGATATTCTTGCGTGTCAAAAGCAAACATAGTGCCAGGAAATTTTTCTGCATACTTATGTCCTGCATGAACAGTTATTTCTTTGACTTCAGAGATGCTATCGCAGCCACCGGGTAAGGTGTCGGTATTTTGCCCCATAACCATGCCGCCATCCATATCCATCAAATGACCATCGCCATGATCCATCATTTGCGTATGGTTTTGAAATTCTTTTGCTGACACAGCGGTAGAAATTATCAACGTTAATGCCAGAACGGATAATAATTTAGTCATAACTGATTTCCTGCTTTATTGATTGACACGATTGATTGACACGGCAAAGTCATCTTAGATTAAAAACAACTGCTGATGTAATAAATAGCATCAGCAGCCCTTATAGAGTTAAGGATTCTTTATAACTTAAGCATCTTTTGCTTTGCCTAAAAGTCCATCAACGGTACGTTTAAAGCCTGCACTTGATAAATAAAATACATATAAACCTGCAACAGCAAACAGCGCGTATAGCCCTAATTTGCCATTACTTACAGGTTGTCCACCGCCTGCCATAAATGACATATGCGCATCAAGTCTTTCGCCTGCATCTGGAATTAAAGTAATATGAATCAAGTATTTGCCTGACTCTTTAACACCTTCAGGTAAATCTAAAACCACCGTGCCAGATTTGTGTTTTTTCGCTTCTTGATAAAAAACTCTCGTTCCCTCAGGCTCTTTAGTCACTTCAAATTCAACCATCATGTTTCTATAACGCACATCTTGGTAGTCAAAGACCAACTGCGTTTTGGCTTCTGTTGCAGGAAGCGCACCACAAAAATCTTCCGCAGGAAATGCTGTTGGTTGATAGGCGGTGTAATGAATCCAATGATTGGGTTCTAATTCAAACTTACATTGATCGGTATCTGTGCCAGCCGCGCCACCATGCGCCCAAAGTGCAGTCGAAAATAACAATCCTAGCACCACTAGGAAACCTTTTTTTGAGATTGTTTTTCTGTTCATAATTCCTTCCTGTCTTGATAGTCGTTATTATTTTTTGATACATCACCACCTAAGTGGTTATTCAAAATTGCTGTTTACTTTGAAAAGCTTAAAAAGCGGTCTCTAACTTTAGCACATCACCTTTTACAAATAAAGACATAACAAAAACTAGCGACCTGCTTGCTTCTTAGTCTATATTAATACATTATAATTGTCTAACTTAGATATTGCCATCTTTGCCACCTTCTCGTAGACTGAGCGTTAATTTTGCCTATTTTTGGGAATCAAGAATGCCAACCTTATGTAATTCCGCTACTTGGAAAGCTATTCGACATCATCATAAAACCACTCAACCTCTATCGTTGCGCAGTGCTTTTGCTGCTGACCCTGAGCGGTTTAATAAGTTTTCCTTACATTTTAATGACATTTTGTTTGATTATTCAAAAAATTTAATTACAGAACAAACGTTGCCCTTGCTTATCTCTCTGGCAAAATCCGCTAATTTGAACGTAAAAATTGAGGCAATGTTTTCAGGCGAAATGATTAACCGAACTGAACACCGCTCAGTCTTGCACACCGCCTTACGCAATCGCAGTAACCAGCCTGTGTATGTGAATAACCGCAATGTGATGCCTGAAATTAATGCCGTGTTGGCAAAAATGCGTACCTTTTGTGATACGGTTCATTCAGGCAATTGGAAAGGCTACAGCGGCAAAACAATCACAGATATTGTCAATATTGGCATCGGTGGTTCTGATTTAGGACCACGCATGGTGACAACTGCGTTAGCCCCTTATGCGCATCACAACTTAAAAGTGCATTATGTTTCCAATGTTGACCAAGCAGATTTAGTGCAAACCCTGCAATCGCTAGACCCTGAAAGAACCTTGTTTTTGATTGCCTCCAAAACTTTTACCACCCAAGAAACCATGACTAACGCAAATTCTGCGCGAAACTGGTTACTTAAATTTGCCGCTAACAAATCCGCTATCAGTAAACATTTTGTCGCCATTTCAACACATACTGAAAGAGTGACCGCCTTTGGCATTGACGCTGAAAATATGTTTGAATTTTGGGATTGGGTCGGTGGACGTTATTCGTTATGGTCTGCCATCGGCTTATCCATTGCACTTTATATTGGTATGGATAATTTTGAAGACTTGCTATTAGGGGCGCATGAGGCAGATTTACATTTTCGCCATACACCGTTAGAACAAAATATTCCTGTAATTATGGCATTACTTGGGATTTGGTATAACAATTTCTTTGGTGCAGAATCGCAAACCATTTTAGCTTACGACCAGTCGCTGTGTTTTTTCGCCGACTATTTTCAACAAGCCGATATGGAAAGTAATGGTAAAAATGTGAATATTAACGGCGAAATCATTGACTACAGCACAGGGCCTATTGTTTGGGGACAGCCAGGCACAAACGGACAACACGCTTTTTATCAACTCATTCATCAAGGTAAAAAATTAATTCCGTGTGATTTTTTAGCCGCCGCACAAAGTCATTATGATTTACCCGAACACCATGACATTTTAATTTCCAATTTTCTCGCCCAACCTGAAGCCTTGATGCGTGGAAAAAATCGTGAAGAAGTTGAAGCTGATTTAAGCGAGGCGGAAAAATATGATGAAAAACTGATTGCTTCAAAAATTTTTCCAGGTAACAAACCTTCCAATAGTTTTTTATTCAAAAAATTAACCCCAAAAACATTAGGTACGTTAATTGCTTTTTATGAACATAAAATTTTTACCCAAGGGGTGATTTGGAATATTAATTCTTTTGACCAAATGGGGGTTGAATTGGGAAAAGCTTTAGCAAAAGCCATTTTACCTGAGCTTAAAGATGAGCAACTTATCACAGCGCATGACTGCTCAACTAACGCGCTTATCAATACTTACAAGCAGTTGCGATAAACTTTTGTCAAAAAAAATAACTGCCCTAATTATTGGTTTTATTTATTTGTGGGTATTAATCGCCTGCGACAGTACCGTTTATGTTCCCCAAAAATCAGTTCCTAAAAAAGTAACTCGCTCAAAATTAGCACAAATTAAACATGATGGGGTGCTAAAAGTGTTAACCCGTGCAGACCCTACAACCTATTATCCAACAGCAAAAGGCTATGCAGGATTAGAATATGATTTGGTCACTTTATTTGCCAAACATTTAGGGGTAAAAGCGCAATTTCAAGTGGTTGATAAATTTGATGAGTTGATTAATCAAACCGCGAATGGTAAAGCAGACATCACAGCGGCAGGTTTGAGCATCACTCCATCACGCAAAAAAATCATGCGTTTTTCCTCCCCTTATCACGAAGTCGTTGAACAAGTGATTTATCGTTCAGGAACGCAACGTCCTAAAACACCGCTGGATTTAAATGCGGGTATTTTGGAAGTTGTCAAAGGCTCAAGCCATCAAGAAAGCTTACGGCATTTAAAACAAACCACCTTGCCAGACTTAACTTGGACGAGCAATGAGGGGATGGATGGCAATAAATTAATGACCTTTGTCAATGAAGGTTTGATTGATTACACCATTGTTGATTCCACCCAAGCCCTACTTATCCGGCGTTTTTATCCTAAATTACACATCGCTTTTGATATAAGTGAGCCACGCCAAATTGGCTGGGGCTTGCCATTATCACCTGACAACAGCCTCTACCGTGAAATGAATGCTTTTTTTGCCAAAATTAAAGCCGACAAATCCCTTGAACAATTGCTAGAACGCTATTACGGTCATGCCAATACGCTAGATTATGTTAATAAATGTAAATTTTATGAGTACCAACGCAGTCGCTTGCCGCTGTATAAAAATTACTTTATGGCAGCGGCACAAAAACAAGGACTGGACTGGCGTTTATTAGCCGCTATGGGCTATCAGGAATCACACTGGGAAGAAAGTGCGATTTCTCCCACAGGGGTACGCGGAATTATGATGCTAACCCGTGATACTGCCGAACAAGTCGGTGTGCAAGATAGAACAGACCCTGCACAAAGTATTAATGGTGGGGCAACTTATTTTAAACATCGACTCAAGAGAATTCCTAACGATATTCCAGAGCCAGACCACACTTGGTTTGCCCTAGCCGCTTATAATATTGGTTTTGCCCATTTACAAGATGCCAGAACCTTAACCAAACAACTGGGCAAAAACCCTAATAAGTGGGTTGATGTCAAAACAACCCTGCCATTGCTGGCAGAGGAATATTGGTTTATCCAAACAGAACACGGTTATGCACGCGGACATGAGCCTGTGGTGTATGTTGAAAATATTCGCAATTATTTTGATTTGTTAATTTGGCTTACCACAGAAAAAAATCCCTCTTCCAAACCAACAGCACCTCACTCACGCCCTTTGAAAGAACGACTGAGAAGAATTTTTAACAGAATCGCCCATTCTCAATTTGTCACACACGTCAAAAAATTTTGGCAGCAACAGGAAGTCACGAGAACAGCAATGCAACCTTAATTTTTTCATTCAAGCATCAGCGACAATTTTTTTGCAGTTAAATATTTAATAATAAATGCGCAGGTGCTTCTAAACATTCCTTAATTGTGACTAAAAACTGCACCGCTTCACGTCCGTCAATCAGCCGGTGGTCATAAGAAAGCGCGAGATACATAATCGGACGAATCACAATTTCACCATTTTCTACGATAGGACGTTCTTTAATTGCGTGCATTCCTAAAATCGCACATTGCGGTGGATTTAAAATTGGCGTGGATAACATTGAACCAAAAATACCGCCATTGGTAATGGTAAACGTTCCGCCTGTTAAATCCTCATAACTTAATTTTCCTGCGCGCCCTTTGCTACCAAAATCGGCAATGCTTTTTTCAATCCCCGCAAAATCTAACTGATCCGCATCTTTCAACACAGGGACTATCAAACCCCGTTCGGTAGTCACTGCAATCCCAATGTCATAATAACCGTGATAAATAATATCGTTGTCATCAATCGAGGCGTTTAACACTGGAAAACGTTTCAGCCCTTCGATGGCGGCTTTCACAAAAAATGACATCAAACCTAATTTAATCCCATGTTTTTGCTCAAAACGGGTTTTGTATTGTTGGCGTAATTTAATCACCGCCTGCATATTCACTTCATTAAACGTGGTCAACATCGCCGCATTTTGCTGGGCTTGCAATAACCGTTCTGCCACTTTTGCCCGCAATCGGGTCATTGCTACCCGTTGTTCTGGGCGCAAACTTGCTGTTTTTGCCACTAAATCCGCTTCAATGGACTCTGTTTCTTCGGCAATTTCAGGTGCGGGACTCACTGACTCAGGTGTTGTATTGGTTTGCGTGGCTTGTTTGCTTAAAAAATCTAATACATCGGCTTTGGTAATGCGCCCACTTTTACCTGACCCTTCAATTTCAGTTAAATTAACTTGTTTTTCTGCCACCAAACGTCTGACCGCAGGACTTAAGGTGGTTGTCACATCCAGTGCATTTTCTAAATCTTCTGCCACAATTGAATCCACGGCAGTGCAAGCCGAGGGGTCAAGTCGAGCGATGACCTCTCCCCCCAGTACCACATCATCTTTTTGCTTGACAATTTCTATTAACAAACCTGACTCAGGTGCAGGGACTTCCAAAATAACCTTATCTGTTTCAAGGTCAGCTAAAATTTCGTTTTGCTCGACTAAATCGCCCACTTTTTTGTGCCAGGTGACAAGGGTTGCATCGGCAACCGATTCAGGGAGTTGTGGGACTAAAATATCCAAAGCCATGTTATTTTCCTTCTGAGTGATGGCCATATAAAGCCGTTTGTATAACTTGTTTTTGTTGTTTTATATGCGCTGCAAAGTTACCGACCGCAGGAGAAGCCGAAGCTTCACGCCCGCAATAGCTTAAGCGCATCGTTGCAGGAATGCTGTCAGTAAAATGATGTTTAGATTGATACCAAGCCCCTTGATTTTTCGGCTCTTCCTGACACCAAACCACTTCCATTAAATGGGGGTATTTTGCAATTTCAGCGGTAAAAAGTTGGCTTGGAAACGGATACAACTGCTCAATCCTAACAATCGCAATATGGGTTAATTCAGCCTCGCGGCGTGCTTCCAATAAATCATAGTACACTTTGCCTGCACAAAAAATTAGACGTGTCACTTGTGTGGGTTCAATCACATCAATTTCACTGATAATGGGCTGAAATTGTCCTTGGGTTAAATCTTCTAAGGTGGACACAGCCAATTTATGACGCAATAAACTTTTCGGACTCATCACAATCAAGGGCTTGCGATAAGGGCGTAACATTTGCCGACGTAATAAATGAAAAATTTGCGCGGGCGTTGTTGGATTACACACCTGCATATTTTGATCGGCACACAATTGTAAATAGCGTTCTAAACGCGCGGAAGAATGCTCAGGCCCTTGTCCTTCTAAACCGTGTGGCAGTAGCATACACAACCCACTTAAACGTCCCCACTTACTTTCCCCTGAACTAATAAACTGGTCAATTAACACTTGCGCCCCATTAGCAAAATCACCAAATTGGGCTTCCCAAATCACTTGGGTATCAGGTTCTGAAGAGCTGTAACCGTATTCAAACCCCAACACACCTGCCTCAGACAGCAACGAGTTAAAAATTTGCGGTCGCCCTTGTTCTTCATGCAAATGTCTTAACGGAATATGAATCTCCCCCTTAATTTGATTGTGCAGAATCGCATGACGATGGGAAAACGTGCCACGTCCTACATCTTGTCCAATTAAACGTAAATTGTGTTTTTCCAATAGCAAGGTAGCATACGCCATATTTTCAGCAAATCCCCAATCCAGCGGCATTGCGCCCACTGCCATTTTTGCCCGATTTTCCATCACTTTAGCGACCCTATTATGCAATTCAAAGCCTGCGGGTAATTTTAATAACCGCTCGCTACAAAATTGCAGGGTATTCAGACTCACGCGGGTATCACACACAACATCCCACGGCGTGGCAAAAAAGCGTTGCCATTTTTTTGCATAGGCTTGCGAGGTATCAATCACTTGTTGCGGAATAATACTGCCTTGTTCCAATTGCCGTGGATACTCTTGTTCCATCGCGATAACCTCTTGTTCTGTCATCACTTTTTCACGAATTAACTGCTCGGCATAAAGCTGTCGAGTTGTGGCATGGGCTTGAATTTTTTTATACATCAACGGTTGGGTTGCCGCAGGTTCATCCGCTTCATTATGCCCTAACCGGCGGTAGCAAATTAAATCAATCACCACATCTTTATTAAAGCTCATGCGATAATCTAATGCCAGCTGTGTCACAAACAACACCGCTTCTGGGTCATCACCATTCACATGAAACACCGGAGCTTGAATCATATTCGCAACATCGGTGCAATACAGCGTAGAACGGGCTTCAAACGGATTGCTAGTGGTAAAACCAATTTGATTGTTAATGACGATATGAATCGTGCCGCCCGTATTAAATGCCAAGGTTTCTGCCATATTCAAGGTTTCCATCACGATGCCTTGACCTGCAAACGCCGCATCGCCATGAATTAAAATCGGCACAACTTCATTCAAGCTGTTCTTGCCGCGTCGGTCTTGCCGTGCTTTAACTGAGCCTTCCACCACAGGATTAATAATTTCTAAATGGGATGGATTAAACGCTAAGGCTAAATGAACAATCCCGCCTGCGGTAGTAATATCCGAAGAAAAACCCAAATGGTATTTAACATCACCTGATAAAACTCCAGGTGAAGGGTTGGTATGTGTGCCTTCAAATTCACTAAACAGGGTTGCGGGGGATTTTCCTAACACGTTAATCAAAACATTTAACCGCCCGCGATGCGCCATCCCTAAGACAATTTCTTTAACCTGTTGTTCGCCACCGCGTTGAATCAAACAATCTAAAATCGGAATTAGACACTCTCCGCCTTCTAATGAAAACCGCTTCTGCCCCACATAACGACGATGCAAATATTTTTCAATGCCTTCTGCCGCCGTCAATTGCTTTAATAAGACGCGCTGTTTTTCAGCAGAAAGCTTTACTTTCGGTTTTTCTAAATAAATTTTCAGCCAGCGTTTAATTTCAGTGCTGACAATGTGCATATATTCTGCACCGATGCTGCCGCAATAAATTTCTTTTAAAATGGAAATAATGTTACGCAACGGTAATTGGTCAACGCCATACATCGTTGGGGTATAAAACAAGGTGTCCATATCAGGTTCTGACAAACCATAATAAGCAGGCTCTAATTCAACAGGCATTTTTGCCTGATTACCGAGTGGATTATTTTTGGCAATTTGATGACCGCAAACCCGATAATTATTAATCAGCCGCGCTACCGCCGATTGTTTTCGTACGGTTTCTTCAGTAAAGCCTTGTAATTTAGCCAAACGTCCTGTGGTCGTTTGCGCCAAACTGGCAAACCGCTCCACAATCGGGCGATGCGGCATATCCATTGCCCCTGCACTCAGGCGGTTGAATTTATCGCGCCAGCTTTTTTCAACCAAATCAGGGTTTTCTAAATATTGTTCATACAAATCTTCGATGTAATAGGCATTGCTGCCATATAGAGCGGAGGATTCTTGAAATTGCTTTAACAGGTCACTCATTTAGGGTTCCATTGTTCAACGGGATTAGGCAAAAGTGAGGGCTTAGTGTAAGTTGCCCGATGACTTTTAGTGTTAAATTTATCATGGCTGTCTAGGGATTCCTAGGTCTTTTCATTCTATAACGGCAATGGAAATTTTTTTTTCAGACGCTAAAAAATCACCACTCTTCTTTTTTGCCGCCCTCATATTTTTTTGCCAATCGTCTTTTTAACAAAATTTTTGCTAAATTACGCCCATCACAAAATACGGTTGCTAAAACTCGTCCGTATTTATCATTCAAATTGACATTATAGAGATGAATCGTGCGGGCTTTTTTCAATTCCTCAGTCGCAACGTCTTTAGCTTGCTGGGCTTTTTTATGATTTCGCGGGTTTTTGTCTTTCATTTCAGGGGTGTCAATGCCACGCACGCGAATCCCAACCGGTTTGTTATCAATCGGATTGTGACCGTTGACATAACAATAAAAGGTATCGCCATCATACACGCGGTCTAGTTTTCTAACCGTGGTGTGCCAAACACAGTTGGGCAATTTTTTAGGTAAGGGGTCATGTCGTGCCAATAAAGTGCGAATCCCCCAAAACAGCAATAAAACACAGAACAAAAATGCCACTATGATATACAGCCCATAAATTGGCTCTTGTTTTACTAAGCCCCACAAATAAGTCAATAAATCGGTCAGTAGACTTGAGGCAAAAATAAAAAAAGAGTCTGTCATGGCAAAATTTTTTAAGGTTAAATAGTGTCTGATTCGGTGATGATGGTATCAACACGGCGAAAACCTGCGGGTAACAAAGAACCGCGTTTGGCACGAGTGCTGGTATAAAGCCCAATATCACTTTCTTTTAACGACAAATGGCGTTTTCCTGCCATAATTTTTAACGGTGCTGTTACAGAAACGCAGGCTAGCGCGACCACCGCATCGGTTTTGTGGGCAAAATCAAGCGGGGGAATTTGAATCAATTTATTGCCTTTGCCTTTACTTAACGCAGGTAATTCTGTCAATGGAAACAATAACAAACGACCTTGTAAGGTTGCAACCGCCAATAAAGCCTGGTCATTTGTGATTTTTAAAGGTGGCAAAACCCCTGCATCAGCGGATAAAGTCAGGACAGCTTTTCCTGCTTTATTTTTGCTTTGTAACTCTTTTAGCTGTACCAAAAAACCATACCCTGCATTGCTTGCAAACAGATACCAATCCTCTGCCTCTCCCGTGAGTAAATAGCTAAATTCAGCTCCTGCGGGTGGATTTAACCGTCCTGTCAAGGGTTCACCTTGCGTGCGAGCCGAAGGTAAATCGTGACTATTGAGGGTATAAACGCGCCCTGTGGAATCTAAAATACAAACAGGTTGTGTGGTTCTGCCTTTTACGGCGGTTAAATAGCCATCGCCTGCCCGATAACTTAAGCTTTCTCCTGCAATATCATACCCTTTTGCCGCCCGAATCCAGCCTTTTTGTGACAAAATGACCGTCAGCGGTTCATTCACAATTAAGGTATTGGCTTCTAACAGTTGCGCACTTTTTCGATTCACCAACGGCGAGCGGCGTGGGTTGCCATAGCTTTGTTTGTCTTTATTGATTTCTTTTTTCACTAACCGATTCAGCAAACGCGGAGTAGCAAGGGTTTTTTCTAAGGTAAGCTGCTCTTTTTCCAACTGCGTTTGTTCGCTACGCAGTTTCATCTCTTCCAGTTTGATTAATTGGCGCAATTTTAATTCTAAAATCGTTTCAGCTTGAATTTCAGTCAAGGCAAACCGGCGGATTAATTGCACTTTGGGTTCATCTTCGGTGCGAATAATGGCAATCACTTCATCAATATTCAGATAGGCAATCAGCAAACCTGCCAAGTTATGCAGCCGTGCTGAGACTTTATCCAGCCGTTGTTGCAAACGGCGGCGCACGGTGTCTAGGCGAAAAGTGAGCCATTCTTGCAAAATAGTCAGCAAATTTTTAACCTGCGGACGACCATCTAGCCCTATCATATTCATATTCACCCGATAGCTTTTTTCCAAATCGGTGGTGGCAAATAAATGCGACATGGTGGCTTCCACATCCAGCCGCTTGTTGCGCGGCATAATCAACAATCGGGTCGGGTTTTCATGGTCAGATTCATCACGCAAATCTTCAATCATTGGCAGTTTTTTTGCCTGCATTTGCGCGGCAATTTGTTCTAATAATTTTGCCCCCGACACTTGATGCGGCAAGGCAGTAATCACAATTGCCCCGTCTTCCAGTTGATAAGTGGCACGAGTTTTTAAAGAACCAGTCCCTGTGCGATAAATTTTTTCAATGTCCTCTTTACTGCTGATAATTTCAGCTTCAGTCGGATAATCAGGGGCTTGAATAAATTGCAATAAATCCTCTAAAGTACAATCGGGATAATCCAATAAATGGCTGCACGCATCGGCGACTTCAGGCAAATTATGCGGCGGAATATCAGTTGCCATCCCTACCGCAATGCCCATTGTGCCGTTTAATAAAATATTGGGCAGACGTGCAGGCAGTCGTTGTGGTTCTTTGAGTGTGCCATCAAAATTATCCGTCCAATCGACTGTCCCTAAGCTTAATTCCGCTAATAACGTGTGCGCATAAGCGGTGAGGCGTGATTCGGTATAACGCATGGCAGCAAACGATTTAGGGTCATCCGCTGACCCCCAATTGCCCTGTCCATCAATCAACGGATAACGATAGGAAAAATCCTGCGCCATTAGTACCATCGCTTCATAACACGCCGAATCGCCGTGTGGATGGTATTTTCCTAACGCATCACCCACCGTTCGTGCTGATTTTTTATATTTTGCTAAAGCAGTTAGCCCTAATTCTGACATGGCATATACAATGCGCCGTTGCACAGGTTTTAAGCCATCGGCTAAATGCGGTAAAGCACGGTCTAAAATCACATACATTGAATAATCAAGATAGGCTTTTTCAGTAAACTCTTTTAGCGGCTGTTGTTCAAAGTTTTCGGGTGAATCCATAATAAATAATAAATGAGCTGGAAAGTTATTTAACCTAAGTTCGGGATAAGATTTGATGATTAATCATCTATTGTAAGGGCAATCCCTTGTAGTTGCCCAATACTTGCTCAGTATTCAGAAAAAATAACCATAAACGACCTTAAATGGCAACCACAAGGGATTGCCCCTACGTTTTTTATCCCGAACTGAGGTTATTTAATCACCATTTTATAAAACCACACAATGGTGTATTCTTGCAACGATGATTAACCGCTATTTTTTGGCGGTTATCAGTTAAAGTGGGAATTGACAATGTATGAAACCGCCTAAAAAAAAATTTCACCATCAATCTATACAAGATACGCAGTCTATTTTAAAAATTTTGTCAGCGGTCATAGCAGGCTTAGAGCAAGGTCAATTGATATTAAGTGATCAACAAGATGAAATAACCTTAAGCCCACAAGGATTGCTAGCCTTAAAACTAACCGCCTGCCAAGATGAAGATAAAAACACGCTAAGTTTAAAAATGCGCTGGCAGACAGAAACCGAAGAAACGGCAAAAAAAAATACTTTATCGGTTTATGTCGAACCAAAATAAAATATTAGCTGGAGAACAAAATCATGGGTTTAATTCGTTTAGTGTATATATCCGCCGCAACGCAGCAGCCATCCGACCAAGACTTAATCAGTTTACTTGAGGGTGCGCGTGAAAGAAACAAACATCGCAATGTCACAGGTTTTTTAGTGTATAAAAATCGAACCTTTATGCAGGTACTCGAAGGTGAGCATGACGATGTACACCAATTGCTGGCTAAAATTAAAAAAGACAATAGGAACAATGGTTTGGTCAAATTACTTGAACAGCCCATCGAACAGCGAGATTTTGCGCATTGGTATATGGGTTTTCAAAACCTTGAACATTACACAGCAGAGCAGCTTCCCGCTTATGTGGAAATATTAGATGACAAAATAGATGAAAGTAAAATTGAAGTTGCCAGAGGCAAGTCATTAAATTTATTACTCAGTTTTGTCAAACAAACAGACATTTAACCGCTTATTCGTAACCTAAATCCTTCAAGAACTTATCAATTTCTTTACCTTGTTTGGGTTCAGCTTGCGCCTGTACAGATTGGCTTTGATTTATTTCTTTTTCATATAATTCATCTTCATCCATCATCTCGCGAGCAATGCTAATCTGTTCTGCTAATAAAGCAAACACTTGTTTACCTGCCGCTAAGATGTTATGCAGTAGACTTTGCTGCGGTGGCTGATAACCCGATTCTTCAAAATAATGACTTCTGTGTGAGCCTGCACCAATTAAGCCAAACTCTGAGAGCTTTTCTTTTTCCCAAGCACTGGTGTAAAAACGTTTATCATCCAAAGGCAGCTGTTGCACAATCGTATTGGTCAAACCAAGCTGAATAATTTTTTCTTTTTCCCATTTTTTAACATAGGCAAATCGGTCTTGATAGGCTTTTTTACACACTGTTGTCAGTAACATTTCTGCAATTCTGTCACAGACCGAATAATGGGCTACACGTCCCATACTGCTGTCTAAACGCTCACCATAATAAACCATTTATTTATCTCCACGATTGATTTTTGAAATGTTAGAATGGAGTATAGTTTAAAAAAAATAAAAGGTTAGCAAGTTTAGCTAATAATTTACATTAAAATAATTTTATGATGTTACAAGATAAAAATTTTGATAGTTTAGTCGAATCATTTTCCCAACGGGTTTATCACACCGCCAAAGGGCAGTGGCGACTTAAACTGCTCAAAGAAGATTTACAAGCCTTTCAGCACAGCCCAAAACCTTTAACCATTTGGGATGCAGGCTGTGGCTTTGGGCAAATTAGTTTGTGGTTAGCCGAACACGGTCACGCACTAACCTTGTGCGATGTGTCTGAAAAAATGCTGCAACAGAGCCAACAGTCCTTTGCCGCTGCCCATCTTAACGCGCAATTTTATCAACAAGCCGCTCAAACGCTTGCTCCCCAATTGCCCACTTTTGATTTGATATTATGTCATGCGGTTTTAGAATGGCTCGCCGCGCCGTTAGGCAGTTTGACAGCGATTGCCGAGCGCGTTAAACCGCACGGTTATTTATCGTTGCTGTTTTATAATCGTAATGCGATGGTGTATTTAAACACCTTAAAAGGCGGCTGGCGGTGGACAAATTTGCTCAACAATAGCTACATGGGCAAAGGCAGCAAATTAACCCCGCCCAATCCGCAATATCCGCATGAAGTGATTGCGCATTTAGAGTCCGCAGGCTTTGCTGTCATCACACAAACAGGGATTCGTGTCTTCCATGATTATTTGACCCCTGAGGTATTGGCACAAGGATTGCAAGAGGAATTATTTGAGCTGGAATATCGTTATTGCCGGCAACCAACGTATCGTGACATGGGGCGATACATTCATCTTTTGCTACAACGGATGGAGTAGCTCTTTTTTGCAGGACACTAAAATCATGAGTCATTTTGAGAAAATGTGTGTAAATACAATTTATGCGTTTGACCCAACCTATGGTTACTCACTGGAACAATTGCTCGCTGTTGCCCCGCCAGCCAAAGAACCAGCCGATTTTGACCTGTTTTGGCAACAGCGTTATCAACACGCCCTCACCCTTGCGCCACAAGTACAGCTCACCGACTGTCACGAAACGGTTTTAGATTGGCACGTTTTTAAAATCAGTTATCTATCAACTGATAATTTCCCGATTCACGGCTGGTTATTATTACCCAGTTCAGGGCATATCACGCGCGGCTTCGTGATTGGACACGGTTATGGTGGACGCGATGCGCCCGATTTTCATTTACCTTTCAAGGATGCCGCACTGCTATTTCCCTGCTTTCGCGGCTTATCATTAAGTGGACGGGCGGACATTTCTAATCAACCTTTTTGGCACGTTCGGCATAATTTGAATCACGTTGAACACTACATTTTAGGCGGTTGTGTCGCAGATATATGGCTGGGCGTGAGCGCGTTACTGCAACTTTATCCTGATTTAGCAGGGCATTTGGGTTATTTAGGGATTAGTTTTGCAGGCGGTATCGGCGCAATGGCATTAGCCTATGAAACGCGGATTCGTCGCGGGCATCTAAATATTCCCAGCTTTGGTCATCAACCTTTACGCTTGCGTCTTAAATCCTGTGGTAGCGCAGACAGTGTGCAACAATTTTATTGTTGTCATAAAAAACAAACAATGAAAGTGTTACGCTATTACGATGCGGCAACGGCGGCAAAGCGGATTAAAATTCCTATGCACTGTGCTTGTGCAAAATTTGACCCCTTTGTTGCGCCGCCCACACAATTTGCCATTTTTAATGCACTGGCAGGTGAAAAACAACTCTCTGTGTTGGATGCAGGACATTACACCTATCCGCAGCAACAACAACAAGAACAAGCCTTACTGGCTGAACTTAACGGCTTTTTCGCGCCACTGATTAATTGATAGCGTACAGGAAAACAAAATGAATCGGGAGTATCACAAAGGGTGGAGTCCTTTTTTACAGCGAGAGATGGAATTGTTGGTTTTTGGGCAGCGGGGCGCGAAAGTATTGGTTTTTCCAACCCGCTGCGGTCGGTTTTTTGAATACGAAAAAATGGGGGTAATTGATGCGTTGCAGGAAAAAATAACCCACGGGCATTTGCAACTTTTTTGTGTTGATAGTATTGATACCGAAGGGCTATATTGCAAAACCATCTCACCTGCGCAGCGCATTGCAAGGCAACAAGCCTATGAAAAATATATTTTGTATGAAGTCTTGCCGTTTATACAGAAAAAAAATCCGCATCCTTGTTTGATTTCACATGGGTTGAGTCTAGGGGCATTCCATGCGGCAAATTTGGTGTTTCGCCATCCACAGTATTTTAGAAAACTGGTCGCTTTTTCAGGTCGCTATGACTTAACGCTGAATGTAGAATGTTTTTCAGATTTGTTTGAAGGCTTTTACAATGATGATATTTATTATCATACCCCAACCCATTTTCTGCCCAATTTAAGCTGCGAACGCCAGCTTGCGTTATTAAAAAAAATACACATTACCTTAGTCATTGGCAGTGAAGACCCTTTTTTGGAAAACAATCAACGCTTAAGCGAAATTTTATGGCACAAAGGGATTGCACACGAATTAATTTATTGGGAAAGTCGGGCGCATAATGGGGAGTATTGGAAAAAAATGGCACCGCTTTATCTTTAAACAAACGTTTCATTTTTTAAAATAATTGACTGGGCTATATTTTTTTAACCGCCATAAAGGCATTTTACTATGACTCAATTTACTCCTGAAGGGCAAAAAATCATTCAGACACTAGCACAACAATATCAGTTCAGCACCGAAGCGGTGGTTTGTTTGCTGCAAGCGATGCTTAAAGGGAATGGGGCAATGGCGCAGTTTAATCATCCTGAATTTGGGGGTGCAGGACAATGGATGAAAGGCGGCATGATAATGACTGCCGATATGTTCAATCATGGCTTGAAAGCTCGCATCACTGGGTTGTGTAACGCATTAGCACAACAGAGTATTAATCAACCTGCGGCGCTACAAACCGCTTCTTTTCAAACCCAACAGCAAAGCAATCCCGATTTTTCTGGGTTTGATTCGTTACCCACAATGAGCTTGTTTGTCGCTACTGCGACAGATTCAAAACCGTGGTGGGGGGATAATTTACCAGCCCCCACCAGCACGGGTGCGCAAAATAACACCCGCTATGCGTATTTTGCAACCGTGCAACGTTTGGCGATTCACAGCAATGGACAATTGCATCTGTATGATACGCTTGACCATCAAATCAGCGGTTTTTCACAACAACAAGCAGGGCATAGCTCTCTGACTTTTACCAGTCAACACGGTGTTGTTGCGGTGGACAGTTTGCCAAAAATTGAAGCCACTTCATCTGACCTGAAACATAAACCTGCTGCGCCGCAAGGGGAAGATGTTTTTGCTCTGCTGGAAAAATTAGCACGCCTAAAAGAGCAAGGCATTTTAACCGACACTGAATATCAGACTAAAAAAGCCGAACTCTTAGCGCGATTATAACAGTCCCTTGTCCTTTCAAAAAAAACCTTTTTTATGCGTGATACTTTCATAAGCTGTCTAAAAGCGTCTGTGTACAGAGAAAAAATCGACTGCTTTCACAACGGCTGCTTGTTTTACTCTACACCAAAGTCACCAATTATTTAACGTAAAATTCGCTACAATGTGGCTCGGTATAGGCACTCAGCAACGCTTGCCAAAGTGCTTGCGTATTGGGCAATTGGCAATTCAGTTGCTGTAAAAGCATTGAAAAACGCGCTAAGATTAAGGAATTAAACATAGATTCTACTTAATTTAAAAACCAAATACTTAGCCAAGGGAAATAGGTAATAATCAGCACCGCTAAAAATAGCACCACCATAAAAGGCAACGTTGCTAAACAAATTTCCAGAATGGGTTTGTCAAACCGATAGCTGGCAATAAATAAATTCATTCCTACAGGCGGGGTAAAATAGCCAATTTGCATATTGGCTAAAAAAATAATCCCTAAATGTAATGGATGAATCCCATAACCCATTGCCATTGGCAAAATCAGTGGAACCACAATAATCAGGGCGGAAAAAATATCTAAAATAGCCCCCAATAATAATAGAAATATATTGAGCAAAATTAAAAAAGTAAATTTGCTATCGACACTGCTTTTTACCCAAGCAAATAAATGGGTAGGCACTTGTGCATCAATTAAATAATTGGTAAATGCCATAGATACGCCTAAAATCAATAAAATACTGCCGACCATTTGCATCGAATCGAGAATAATTTTCTTTAATGAAAAAACAGTGATTTCTCGATAAATAAACACCTCAACCACTAAAACATACAGAGCTGTGACTGCGGCCACTTCTGAAATGGCAAAAAATCCGCCGAAAATACCGATAAAAATAAAAAACGGTAATGGCAATTCCCATAATGCAGCGCGTAACGCTGTTTTGACTTTGTGAAAAGAAAAAGGCACTTTCGGGAGTTTTAAATGGCGGGTTGTCCACATTAAATAGACAATTAATAACAGCATCATCACCGTCGCAGGTAATAAACCCGCTAAAAACAATTGATTTAAGCTAATATCAATTCCAAGATTCATTTGTTGGACAATAATGCCATACAGAATTAATGGTACGGAAGGCGGTAATAATAATCCGAGACTGCCTGTAATAGTGACTAAACCTAAACTGAGTTTTTCGCTATAGCCTTCTTTAATGAGTGCTGGTAATAATAACGCCCCTAATGCCACAATCGTGACACCCGACGCGCCTGTAAACGCGGTGAAAATTTCGGAGCTGATTAAAGACACAATCGCTAAACTGGTGGGCATCCAGCCAAAAAAAGCCTGACTTAAAGCTAATAACCGTTCAGAGGTTTTACTTTCCGATAAAATATAGCCTGAAAATGTAAATAACGGTAAGGCGACTAATAAAGGGGTTTCGGCAATTCGATATAATTCAACGGTAATTACAGCCCAATCGACCCCTGAATTCCAAAATCCTAATAAGGTTGCCCCTAATATAACTGCAAAAAGAGGCGTACCTAATAATAAAAGAATTAGTAAAACAATAATTGCAATAAGGGTCATGGGTTGTCGTGGGCTATATTAAATAAAGCAGAGAGTAAATAGCGTCCTGCAATAACAAAGAAAGTAATGGGGATAATGCTTTCACACGCCCAATTAGGAATAGCGGCAAATGCAAATCCGCCCTGTTGATATTCTGATTGTACAAATAAACTACTGTGATAGGCTAAAACAAAACACACAATAGCACTGAATAAATGCGTTATTCTTTCGATAAGGGCTTGGTTTTGTGGGTTGAATTTATGAATAAACACATCAATGGCTAAATGCTCATGATTACGGCTGCCCATCATTGCCCCTAATAAAGCAATCCATAAGACGCTGATGCGAATATACGATTCTGCCCAAAATAAACCCGCATCAAAAAAATTGCGCATGATAATTTGTATCACCGCCACCAGAATAAGTGATAACACCAGACTAATTAATAAGCCTGTTTCAATTTTTAATAGCCCTTGATACAGCTTGCGAATAAATAACATAGGACTGGCTATTTATTTTTAGCGCGAAAATCGCTTAAGTGCTGATTTAATTCATTCACCAATTCTTGGCTTAATTCCCCTGCTTTAATTAATTGCGCTTCACTGTCTTTCATTAAACTGCGCAATTGCGTTGCCGCTTCGGGCGTTGGGTCAATAAATTCAATGCCTTGCGCTTTTAAGGATTCGCTGGCTTTGGCATTATCTTCTTTGCTGCGTTGATTAACCTCAGCTAAAACACGGGTCATAGTTTGCTGCACGGTGGCTTGGTCTTCTTTAGAAAGAGAGGCAAAATCTTTTTGATTGACAAACAACACCCCAAACATATACGACAGCGGTAATTTAGTCACATATTTGATTTTAGTATGCCATTGCAACGCCAATGCACCCGAAGGGGACGCGGCAACTACATTAATCATCCCTGTTTGCAACCCCATTAAAACATCACGCAAAGGCAACGGAATGGGCGAAACCGACAAAGCTTTTTGTGCATTTAACGCAATTTTATTATTCTCAGGCGCCCATGCTTTTTGGTCTTTCATGTCGGCAAGATTGTGAATGGGCGAGGTTGACATTAAATACGTTAAGCCAATTTCAGAAAAGCCCAATGCAGTAAAGCCTTTTTTAGCCAAACCGTCCATTAATTTTTGATCCATTTTCTGCCGAACATAATCAATTTCAGCCAGAGAATGAAATTTCAACACTAAACTGTACAGTTGCAAATTAGAATCGACGGGGCTTAATCCTGAATTAGTCAATGCCGCGCCATTTAATTGATTAAAGCGCATTTTTTTTAAGACGGTATTGTCATCCCCCATCACACCGCCTGGATAAAATTTAAAATTAACCCGTTTATTGGTTTTTGTTTCAATTTCACTCGCCGCTGCCCGCATTTTCTCCATCCACACCGAACCATCGGGAGAAAGTGTGGCAATTTTAAAGGTCAAAGCCTGAACGGTAGCACTAAAAAAAAGGGCTAATAGCAGTAAAAATAAGCGATTCATGGGAACTCCAAGATAAGATAATGTGAACCTGTGGTCATCATAACGCATTCGGGGATTAAGCTAAAGTTATCCACTGAGTTTGAAAACACATTGTTTGCCAGACCTTTTAAAATAACGCTAAGGCTTCTAAACATTTTTTAAAATGCACCGTGCCTGAACTGGCTTCAATACGGCAGTTGGGCAAGATAAAACCATAGTGCAGACCCGCTTGGTCAGCATCAACCAACCAGCGACACAAGCAGCTTAGGCGTTGCTCGGTATCGTGTCCTGCGGCAACATCGTAATTAAGCCACAATTGCGCTAAATTTTCGCCGCCGTATTGTTTGCTAAATAAGCCTAAGCCTTTGGCAAACGCTTTCCAATGAATATCACGAATCGGGTCGCCTTCTTGATATTCCTTTAAACCCTGAAAATCATCCGCGCCCCGCCGCGCCGTGCCTTGTTGAGTTTGTCCGCCCGCCCCTTCCGGAAAGGCAATTCGTTCATGTGCAGGTTTAGGATAAACTAAGGCATTCACATCAAAACGCAACACTGACCAGGCGCGAAACAAGCCCAGCGGATAAGTGCTGGATAAACTGATTTTGCCACACCGATGCCAACCGCGTTTTTGGGTGGCTGCATATAAGGTAATACCTTGTTTTTGTTGGGCTTCTAAGCTAAAGGTGACGCTATCTTGCAAGTGCAGTTGCAAATTTAACCGTGCTTCGTTGCTTGGATTGCTGACATACAGTTCAAAACCTGCCGCTTCTCCTGCAAAAACAGCGGTGCTTTGCCCGGGTGAAATCACCAATCCTGCCAGTGTTTTAAAGCTATGTAAAATGGTGATAAAAAACACGCTGGCTAATAAAAATCCCAACAAATAGGCGAGGTTGTTGTTGTAAACAAAGGCGATGAGCAGCATTAAAATAATTAATAACCCAAATCCTAAGCCGCGTTGAGTGGGCAAAATAAAAACGCGCTTGTGGGTTAGCGTGATAGCTTTTTTTGTAGCAGGTTCTGGTTGAAAAAAGCCGTTAAACAAAAAAGCAAAAGGAAGGTTTTTCATCATTTTTTTAGTTGTTCAAAGCAATACAGAGTATGACAGGCGAGTGTTTTTGGCAAGATTGTGGCGGAGTGTGTTATTAGCTAAACGCGGCAAGCGTGGTTTGGGGATGTATTTGCAGAGAGTAAGCTCAAATTATGTTAGGCTTAGGCTCTAAAAGCTGGGAATAATAAAACAACATGATGCTTTCTGGCACTATTGAAAATTTATTTGAAAAATTAAAAACTAACACCATGAAAACAGATGCCATTTTTTACCAATTGTTTCAAACTTTGCCTGATTTGTTCTTTGAATTAGCAGGGATTGAATATTCAGAAAGTTATCAATTTCAAGCGGTTGAGTTAAAACAAACCGCTTTTCGCTTAGATGGCATTTTTGTGCCAAAAGAGATTGATTTACCGCTTATTTTTGTAGAAGTGCAGTTTCAAAAAGATGCGTGTTTTTACGGACGGTTTTTTAGCGAAATTTTGCTGTATTTATATCAACAGCAACCGAAGCAAACTCAGTGGCAAGCGGTGGCGATTTTTCCAAGTCGCACTGTTGACAATGGCAGTTTGACCCATTACACGCTATTGCTACCGAGTTTACAGCGCATTTATTTGGATGAGTTACCCCCGCAGGACAACGCTTCGCTGTTAAATTTGCTGGCGATTGTAATTGCCAGTGACAGCAAAGCGATAGAGATTGCTAAAAATTTGTTACAACAGCCTGTTTATCAAAATCAGAAACAGGCGTTGTTATTAAGTACCCTTGAAACCATTTTGGTCTATAAATTACCGCATTTATCGCGTGAGGAGATTTGGAAAATGATTAACCTTTCACATATTGACATTACCCGCACTCTTTTTTATCAAGATGCGATACAAGAAGGCAGGCAAGAAGGTCGGCAAGAAGGTGAAAAAGTTTTGTTGTTGCGTGTATTAACTAAGCGTTTTGGGCAATTAAAAACGCTTGTGAGTCGAAAAATTGAGCAGTTGTCTTTGCATGAGTTGGAACAATTAGCGGATGATTTTTTGAGTTTTTCCAATAGTGAGGATTTGGAGCGGTGGCTGGCGGATAAATAGAAGTAAGGTTTGTTATTTAATGAAAATTTAAGGGCTTTATAATAAAAAGGCTTTAAATGATAACCATAGATACGAATATTGCGGAATGCTAAATGAAAACAGATGCCATCTTTTACCAATTATTTCAAACATTGCCGGATTTGTTTTTTAAACTGGCAGACATTCCTTATTCGGACAGTTACCAGTTTCAGGCGGCAGAATTGAAACAAACCGCTTTTCGTTTAGATGGGCTTTTTGTTCCGAAAGACGCTGAATTGCCGCTGATTTTTGTTGAAGTGCAGTTTCAAAAAGATGAACGTTTTTACGGGCGTTTTTTTAGTGAAATCATGCTGTATTTGTATCAGCAGCAGCCTAAACCAGTGAATTGGCAGGCGGTGGCGATTTTTCCGAGCCGAGTTGTTGATGTTGAGAAATTGGATTATTACCAAACGGAGTTACCGCATTTACAGCGCATTTACTTGGATGAAGTCTTGCCGCAGAATACTGCTAATGATTTGAGTTTACTGTCGATTATTATCGCAAACGAAAGCAAAGCCATTGAAATCGCCAAAGATTTATTGCAGCAGCCGTCCTTTCAGGCAGAAGAAAATACGCTGTTGCTGAACATGATTGAAACGATACTGAAATATAAATTACCGCACACGCCGCGAGAGGAGATTTGGAAAATGATTAATTTAGCGCATGTTGATATTACCCGTACCAGTTGGTATCAGGAAGGAAAAGAACAAGGCATATTGTTTGGCAAGGAGGTTGGAAAACTGGAGGGAAAATTGGAAGGAAAACAGGAAGGAAAACAGGAAGGAAAACAAGAGGGTGAATTACTGTTATTAATGCGGTTGTTGCATAAACGCTTTGGGCAATTAAATAGCCGTGTGACGAAAAAAATTGCGCAATTGTCGAGTGAGCAGTTGGAGCAATTGGTGGATGATTTTTTTCAGTTTGAGAGTGTGAAGGATTTGCAAAAGTGGTTGAAGGAGAGGGCGTGAGTTTGTTGGAATCAACATAAACAAAACATACTGGCTAAAATTGAAAATTATCATTGAAATTACTCAAAATATTAAGAGTGAATAGTTTTGATTTGTTTTTTGAGTAAAAATGCAAAGTGGTTTTGATGGGGCGCGGGATAGGGAAACGTTGTTAATTAGGCGTTTGATGTTGTGATTAATTTAAACAAGGGAAAAAAGAATGAAATTAACTAAAGCAAAAGTTCAAAATTTTAGACTATTGCATAATGTGGAAATGTATTTTAACGAAACCACCACTGCAATTGTCGGAAAAAACAATTCAGGTAAAACATCTTTAACAACAATATTTTATGCTTTTCTGAACTCACAAAAGTTTGACTTTTCAGATTTTTCATTAGGTAGTCATAAAAGTTTTACTCAAGCTTACGAGCTTTATAAAAACCAAACTCAAGACAACGAAGAACAAACATTAAAAGAAATACAAAAAACTATTCCTAAAATTCAGCTTTATTTAACGATAAAATATGATGAAAATGATAATTGGGCATTAATTAAACCATTTCTGACAAGTCTTGATGATAGCGATGAAATAACAGTTTTATGTGAATATGCTCCAAAATCAACTTTAAAGTTTTTAGAAGAGTTATCTAAATTAATTAGCGAAATTGATTTTAATAATAAAACATTACTTCAAAAAATCAGCGAATATTATCAAGATTATTATGAGGTAAGTATTAGACCTTATTCTGAATCAGAAGAATGTAATAATGTCAATCGTGCATATTTTGAAAAATTAGTTTCTGCTAAATTTATTAATGCACAGCGTGTTTTAGCAGATGGTAATTCTGAAAATAATTCAAAGTTGTCAAAAGTATTTCATAACCAGTTCGATAATAGACACGAGAAAGATGAAAGTACATATAATCAATTGTTGAATGCTTTAAGCTCTGCAAATAAGAATATTGAAGAGCAACTACTTGGTTTTTTTGAAGAGTTTACTGGACATTTTTTACAATTTGGATTCCCAGGATTAGGCAATGAAAAAGTTACTTTAAAATCACAGTTAAAACCAGAGAATTTATTTAAAGACAATGTTAGATTATTTTATTCACTCGGTGATAACCAGTTTTCAGAACAATATAATGGTCTTGGCTATAGTAATTTAATTTATATTATCGCTCAGGTTATAGATTTTTATAACCAAGTTTTAGAATCTAAAAACATCAATTTAATTTTTATTGAAGAGCCAGAAGCACATACACATCCACAAATGCAAAGTGTTTTTGTTAAAGCAATAGGGAACTTTCTAAAAGACATCAATTATCAAGTTATTCTTACAACTCATTCCTCTCATATACTGGCAGGTTCTGACCCGCAAAGTATTCGATATTTTTCAAAAAAAGAAAATCAAACAACAGTCAAGCCCTTAGCACTTAAAGATGGCTTCTTAAAGCAATATTTGACTTTAGGAATCTGTGATTTATTTTTTGCAGACAAAGCCATTTTAGTTGAAGGCGTTGTTGAAAGGATGTTATTTCCTGTTTTCGTTGAAAAACTTGAGAAAAAATATCCAGATATTAAATTATCAGAACAATACATTACGCTTATCGAAGTAGGTGGTGCTTACGCCAATAAATTCAAAGAGTTATTGGAAATTTTAGAGCTAAAAACTTTAATAATCACTGATATTGATTCTGTTGAAAAAACTAAATCAGAAAAAAATAAAACTGTATATAAAAAAGCAAAAGTTACAAACAGTCATAAATTAACTACTAGTAATACTATTCTTAAAGATTGGATACCTAAAAAATCAAGTATTCAGCAACTTCTATCTTTAGATGAAACATTTAAAATTGAAGGAAATTTTAGAGTCGCTTATCAAAAAAATATTTATCCAACTCGCGTAAAATGTGGTAGAAGTTTTGAAGAATCATTTATTATTGATAACTTTGAGTATATTTTTAAAAACAAGAACAACCTAGAAAGCATTAAAAATTTTCTAAAAAGTTACAAAAATAATTCAGAAATTAAAAATAACTCTTACGATATACAAGAGTATATTGGTAAATATGACAAGAAAACAGATTTTGCTTTTGATTTACTTTTGAATAAAGGTGATTGGAAAGTGCCAACCTACATTGAAGAGGGACTAAAATGGTTAGCAAAGTAGAACAACAAATCATTGATTGCATTGAAAATAAGCAAAACTTTGTTTTAGATGCTGGCGCAGGTAGTGGCAAAACGACAACTTTAGTTAGTACCTTAAATTATCTATTGAGCAAAAAAAGCAAAGAATTACAACAATATAACCAAAAAATTGTCTGTATTACTTATACCAATGTTGCCAAAAATGAAATTATTGAAAGGACTGAACACAATAGCTTGATAATTGTAAACACAATTCACGATTTTTTATGGGATTGCATTAAAAGTTTTCAGAAAGAATTAAAAATAAAATTATTAGATATTGTTTCAGAAAAACTATCTAACACAAAAAATGAACAAGCTACTAAAAAAAGTACAACAACAAAAGTTTATAAAGAGCTAACGGAAAAGATAGAAAAATACACTTCTGCTATTAACTCACTTTCAGAAGTTCAAAAAATAGAATATAAAAATTTTACTGCTTATGACAAAGGTATTTTTAGCCATGATGATTTAATTATTATTGCAGAAAAAATGTTTTCATTTTATCCAAAGTTAAATAAAATAATTTCTAGTTTATATCCTTTTATATTTGTAGATGAGTACCAAGAC
>JAIFMS010000048.1 GCA_020048335.1 Methylococcaceae bacterium
TCTGATAGGATAAATACGGAAAAAGGTATTATTGCTTTTATTACCAATAGAAGCTATTTAGATGCTACTGCTTTTGATGGTGTTAGATTAGTTATGCAAAAAGAGTTTAACACTATTTATTGTGTTGATTTAGGTGGGGATATTACAAATAAGCAAGACAAATCATTGCTAACTGGTAATGTGTTTGGAATAAAAACAGGTGTAGCAATTGTATTCTTAGTTAAGAATAATAAAACTGGCTGTAATCTTTACTATCATAAATTATCAGATAAGTTAAATAAAGAAGAAAAATTGAATTATCTTTACGATACAAAAATAGAAGATATTGAATTTGATAAAATAATTCCTGATGATAAAAACAACTGGATTAGTCAATCAGATAATGATTTTGATAGCTTAAGTTTACTGTCTTTGATTGATAAAGAAGTTAAAGCAAGTAAAGGTGAGCAAGCTATTTTTAGGTTGTTTTCAAATGGTATAAAAACACAACGTGATGAATGGGTTTATGATTTTGATAAAAACAATTTAAAAAACAAAATGCAGTTTTTTGTAAAAATTTATAAATTAACATTAAAAGATGAAAATTTTAAAGAGAAGCATTTAATAAAATGGGATAGAGAGCTTGATATTTATTTAGGAAGAAAAATTAATAAAAAGTTTGAAGAGAAAAAAATAATAAAAAGTCTTTATCGTCCCTTTGTAAAACAAATTTTCTATTTTGATAAAAACTTCAATGGAATGATTTATCAGTGGAATAAACTTATCGGCGAAAATCAAAAGCTAATCGGTTTTATTTCAGGTATATCAAAACCATTTTCAACGTTAGCATTAAATAATATTTCAGACCTGAACGTTTTAAGCCCTGCTGCTGGTGGCACTCAATGCTTGCCTCTATATGTCTATGACACAGAAGGAAAACAGCACGACAACATCACCGATTGGGCATTAAACGAATTTAAAAGCTATTATGAAAAATCCCCCCTGCCCCCCTTTAATAAAGGGGGAATAACCAAACTCGATATTTTTCATTATGTCTATGCCGTTCTGCACAATCCCGCCTATCGCGAAAAATACGAACTCAATTTAAAACGCGAATTCCCCCGCATTCCCTATTATGAAAACTTTGCACAATGGGCAGATTGGGGAAAACAATTAATGGATTTGCATTTGAATTATGAAATGGTAAAACAATTCCCACTCGAAAGACACGATTTAAATCCCCCTGAATCCCCCTTTATTAAAGGGGGACTGAAAGCCAAATTAAAAGCGGATAAAGAAAACGGCTTAATAATTTTGGATGACAACACCTATTTAAGCGGCGTTCCTTTGCAAGCATGGGATTATAAATTAGGCAATCGCAGTGCGTTAGAATGGATTTTAGACCAGTACAAAGAAAAGAAACCCAAAGACCCCACGATTGCGGAAAAGTTTAGTGTTTATCGTTTTGCAGATTATAAAGAACAAGTCATTGATTTACTTATGAAAGTTTGCACGGTGTCTGTGGAAACGGTGGCGATTATTGACGCTATGAAAACAGTTTGATTTTAATTGTTTACAAAAGGATTGTCCTAACATAGACTGTATAAAAATTTATACATATCGTTTATGAAGCAAGAAAAAGAAATTCGCTGGGAAGGCTCATCGTTAGCTGATTTGCTTGATTTTCCAATTAAACCACGCAAAGAAGCGGGCTTTCAATTGAGCAAAGTGCAGACAGGTTTAGAGCCTGATAATTGGAAACCGTTTGAAGATGTGGGCGCGGGTGTTAAAGAAATTCGATTGCGTGATAATGATGGAATTTACCGTGTTATGTATGTGGCTAAATTTGAAGAGGCTATTTATGTGTTGCATTGTTTTCAAAAAAAGACCGAAGCAACGACAAAACAGGATAAGAATATAGCTGAAATTCGTTATCGTGCGGTGCTTGCCAAAAGAAATAAAACGAAAGGATAGAAAAATGAATATTGATATTGAAACAAGACATATTACTAAAGCAGGGGCGAATATTTTTTTAGAATTAGGTTTTGATAAAGCAGAGGCTGAACAGTATTATGCAGAATCACAACAACAAATTAACGCGATATTGGCTTTAAAAGAACAATTGATGACTGAATTAGAAAAATGGATTATTGACAATCAGCTTAAGCAATTAGAGGCGGCACAATTGTTAAATGTTTCCAGACCGCGTGTTTCTGATATTGTGAATAAAAAAACCAGTAAATTTTCAATTGATATGTTAATTGCAATGCTTAATAGAATTGGTAAACCTGTCAGCCTTGCTGTTGGTTAAAAACGCAACAAATAAGCATTTTTAATTAACGGTTGCGTGTTGGTTTATTGGCTTGTAATTGACAACAATCACGCACCACAAAAGGCACATACAAAACCAGCGCACCAATACAAACCCATTGAATCCCTGACCAACCGAGCCAATAAGAATAAGGGACGGGTTTAATTCCATCGACCAACAATCGCCAAGTTAAATAACCTGCTAAATACAGTTTAAATTGTAGCCCTGAAACCCGTTGTAATTGTGTTCGTGCTAGCCACAACAAACCGCCCAGTGTACTGACGGCTAACATATCGTAAATTTGCGTAGGGTGACGGGCAATCCCATCGCCAAAATCAACGCCCCAAGGCAACGTGGTTGCCACGCCATAAGTGCTGTCATGTAGCCCTGCTAAAAAACACCCCACGCGCCCAATAATCGTGCCAACAATCAGGGGTAACACAAAATCATCCCCTGTTGAGTGTGAAATACCGCTTATTTTTTTAGCAATCTCTACCCCCACTAAGCCGCCCAACAAGCCACCCACAATGCTTTGTCCTTGCGCTAACATTTGCCAGCCTTGGGTTGTCCAAAGTTGTGGGTATTCAATAACAAACAGTAATTTGTTTCCAATTCCCGCGCCTAAAATACAGCCGAGTAACACCACAAACGTACTGCCTTCGGTAATGCTGGCTTGACCTTTGCGTCGTTTTAGCCAGCGATAAACCTGCACACCCGTTAAAATAGCCAGCCATTCAAAGACAACATGAATTTGCTGGGCGGTTGCGGCGGAAAAGTGTATAGAAACAAGCATTTAATCAAACAGTGTAGTTAATAATAATACAGGAATACCGCCTAAAATTAGCAAGCCATCACCCACTAAAGCTAACGGGGTTAATAACACGCGCTGTATGGCGGCTGAGGTAGACGCATAATGCTCGGTCATCTGAATGGTGTATTTTTGATTGAGTTGTAGTGTTGCGGGGATAGTGACATCACCTGCTAAATAGCGTACGCCATTGACTGAACCACGGTAAGTTAATGTATTTTGTTTTTGTTCCTGTTTAAACTCATGCTTTAGAAGCTCATTTTTTGCCGCAACGCTTAAACTGTTATCCATATTAACGGTCAAGGAATAGGAACCATACATAGTTTGGTCGCTGCTAATTGTGAAATGGTCAAAATTGGCTTTTACCCGTTTTTTTTCTGCCCACCCGAGTACAAACTTAAGGGTATCGTTAGCGGTGAAAATATAATGGTGCTGTTTGCCTACCACAATCAGACTCTGCCCATCTTGGGTAATCAAAAAAGTGCTAACCTCTTCGACGAAGTTTTTCGTTTCTTCGGCTGGTTTGTCATACAAAGCGGGGGTAAAACACGCGCCTGTAAAAATTAAAAAACTGAATGCTGCCAATAACGTGATGATTTTTTTCATTTTGATGCCACTCCGTATAGTCATTGTTTGCACAATTTACAGGTCGGTCTTACTATCCTTCCTGTATTTCGCCTGTCTTTGGTTAAGTTGGGTTAAAAAATTTGCCATGATTGGGGCGCATAAACTGCCGCCTGTTTCGGTTTTTGGCGTATGTGTCACCATACACGCAAAGGCGATTTTTTTCTCTGCTTTATCCCCCTGTTTTGGCTCGCGCCAGCCGATAAACCACGCGGTGTTATACGGAGCTAAGGTTTTTCTGCCATCACCCACTTGCGCTGTGCCTGTTTTACCATACACACGGCAGCGGTCGGGGTGATGGGCAAAAGCTTTTTCAGCCGTTCCCACCTGCACTGCCGCCGCCATGCCGGTGTGAATCAACGCCAGCAAGTTGGCATCAAGTGCCAATTTTTCCAGTGGAACAACTGCTTTATCGGCTTGCCATTGGGTAATCAAATTGGGTTTTAACCACTGCCCAGTTGCTGCTAACGTTGCGACCTGTGCCATTTCTAACGGCGTGACATACAAACTTTGCCCAATCGCGGTTTGGGTTAAATTCATCATCGCATCGGTTTTACTGCTTAATAACGGCGGCAAATTATTTTCATTTTTTACAGGGGTTTTTAATAGCCAAGCATGACTCCACAGCGTTTGCTGTTTCTGCGTTAAAGCATCGGTTGCGCCAATCAAACTCAGATTATCAGCAAAGCCTAAGCGGATTAAAAAACGGTTTAAAGTCAAATCCAAATTTCCTGTTGGATTTTGTAAATCATGATATTGCGCGGCTTCACCATCCAGCCATTTTGCCAATTGTGCAAACCACACATTTGATGAATCACGCAACGCTTCAGCAACCCCTAAGCGATTTTTCAGCACGGCTTCTGTTTCACAGGCACTGGCACTGAGCGGTTTGTGATAAAAATCGCCCATCGTTTCATAACTGCCGCCATTGCTACGAAAATTATTAATAAAATATTGCGGCGTGCCGTTGCGTAAATACTCACTACTGAACACAGGCAATTGCGTGTCTGCCATTTTCAGCCCTGTTGCTTGCGTAAATTGGGCAGGATTCAGTCCAGTAAAATAATCGCGCAAAGTTTGCCCCGCAGGGTCTTCTTTTAAAGCTTGAATTTTCTCAGCGGCAGCTAAGGCAAGTAATACTTTAAAGGTTGAACCCGGGGCTTGATTAGCATCACCGCCTTGCCAAGGTCGATTTAAAAAGGGGTCGAGTAAATAATAACGGCGGGAAAAAACCGCTTTATCCCAGCTTTTTTTATGCCAATCCACCCCCGTGGGCGGTTGTGGTACAGAGGCAGAAGCTAAAATATCACCCGTTTCTGTATCTAAAACCACGATAGCCCCTCGGCGCAAAGGCTGATAAGCATTAGCACGCAATGCTTTAATGCCTTCGGCTAAAACCTGTTGCGCAACCTGCTGCATCTGACTATCCAAGGTTAATTTCAACACGGTATTTTCAGGAAAATGACTTTTTGCCATGAGATAACTTAACCGCCCCACATCATTTTTATCCGTGCCAATCAAACCCAGCAAACCCCATTGTTCGGCTTGCAGATTCACTAAACCGACCGTATCTGTTAAGGCTACATCGTCTGCGGTTGTGATGCTGAAAGACGAGTCAGCCGAATCTTGATGCGCAACCGTGATGGTTTTTTCTGCTTGATAGCTAAAATTTTGCACTTGGTTATCCGCACAAGTTGTTGCTTTACAAGTGTATGAAATGGCAAGTCCGCTTACTTTGTCAAGGGGATTGGCAACTGCGGCAACCGTCAATGCAACAGAGGCGGCGGCAGGTAAACGGGCTAATCGCAATTCCCCCGCGCTGGCATTTTCAAATTGACACGCGCTTAAATGTGCCAGACCTGAGCCTATTTTACACAAGGGTTGGATTGCGTCTTTACAATCACGCGCCGTTTGCCCTGCCACAGTGAATTGGCAATGTTGAAAATGCCCAATATATTGGCTCGTTAGCTTTTCCCCTGCGGCAAGGGAGCGTTGATAAACAACAGAACCCCGGTGTTGAAAAGCTTGCCAATCGCCAAATTCGGTGCGTAAGCGTCCATAACCATACGCAGCGTTAAGTTGTGTTTGATGCACAAAGCCAAACGACTCAGGTACGGTATCACTGCTGTCAGGTCTTAAGCCGTGTGCGTCAGTTACGTCCCACTTTGCTTCACGGGTATCACGCAGCGCACTAAATTCACGGGTTTGATTCCAAATCGCAATTTGTCGCCGCACCACTCGTCCTGCAATGCTGTTATAAGTTTCAGCCAATAAATTTGCCTCCGTTTTGGATAAAGCGTGTCCTGCGGCAGCGCGGGCTAAGTCGTAATCGGGCGGGACTAAAAGCAATCTTTTTTGCGCATCGGTACTTAATAAAGTGCTTTCTTTTAATGCGTTAAATAAGTATTGGTCTTCAATGGGTTGGGATGATTGCACCGAGGATTGTTCGGTTAAAACATCGGGTTGAAAATGTAAATAGGTAATCCGTAATGCAACAGTCAACCAAAACAGCACTAACCCCGCAAGAAACAGGGACGGTTTTAAGCGCGTTACGTTTTGTTTTTTTAAGATGCTCAATAGCGGCTGTAAAAAACGTTGCTGACAGTGTTGCCAACGCTTTTTATAGCGTTGATAAGCCCATTCGGTTTTACTGTCGATGGCATTATAGCCGCCTGTTGCGCCGATTCTGGCACACATCACGACACTGATATTATCTTGACTGCCCTGCTCCAAAGCCGTTTGAACCAAGCGATATAAAGCACTCACATCAGTCAAAGGTTGGGTCATTTCAGGTGTCCAGCCGCTGTTTGACCCCGTAGACCATAAGCCATCACTGGCAAGTAACAGCACATCATCCTCTTCCAACTGCACTAAAAACACGTCGCGGTGTTGCGCAGGATTTTTATCCCATTCGGCTTGCCAATAGTGACCATCGTCTTTGAAGTCTAAGCGTAAATTCGGATTGTATTGGTAAGGGCGCGTCCCCTCCGCTGTGCGCACAACGCCATACGAGCCAAATCCCATCGCTTGGGTTAAATGATGCTCTGGATTTTGCCGATTGTTAAAATACTCATCGGCTTTTATGTCACCGTCGCGCCAAGAAAATTCACAATAACTGTGGTCGTGGCTTAATTGATGTAGCCGCCCTGCTCGCAATAAATACGCTCTGCTATCGCCGACATTGGCAATCACACACACCCCAGTTATGACATCCACATCCGCCATAATTAAGGTGCTACCCGGACGTGATTTCCCTGTCCCTGCAAAATTTTCTAACAGTTTTTTATGCACGGTTTTTACATGAGCCGCCAATTGACTCACATTTTCAGCCGCAGGGGTGTGTAATAAACAGCGAATTAAGCTTTCGGAAGCTTGTTGTCCATTTTGATGCCCGCCCATCCCATCGGCCACTGCAATGCGTAATTTATCCAACCGCCATTTTGATAACGCCACGCTATCAGGTTGCCCATGATGCAAATAATCGGCTTGAATATGGTCAAGCTGATGTTGAATCATTAAATAATTATCTTCATTGGTTTCTCTGCGTCCTGTTACACTGTAAGCAACACATTGAAAAATAGCCTTTTTTTGCCAATTAAACATCATTATTCCATCAAGCCATCATGTTAAGACGCTAGGTTAAACCGAAAAACGCAATAAAAAACAACCTAATAGTAAATAGTGATTAGGCATTACTATTGCCGTGCTGTCGTGTTCGGTACTCTGCAAGGTTTGCTGTAACGCTAACTTTTCATTCAATAAATAAACAGGTTGTTTATTCGCAGGGACACGCAACTGTAATTGTTTATTTTCTAAGCTAAAACTCAGGTGATTACGCGATAACGACAGCATACTCAACATACTGCCTGCATGAGAACTGCCTGTTTCCCATTCCATTCCGCGTGGGTCATTGAGCAAGGTCAAATCAATTTCAGGCAAATTCGTCTCGCTTTTGCGTCCAATTGTATAAGGCTGTGCGGTTTGCAAAATAAACTGCATCGGGTTGAGAAGTTTTAACAGCGCGTGAAACCGCTCAGGACTGGGTGAGGGTAAAACTACCAATGACCGCCCCGCTAAAAATAACGGTTGTTCAAAGGAAATGGGCGCAAACGCTTTGCCCGAATTTTTAAAATAAGCCAGTGGTTGTTGCTGATTCGCGCTGACTGCCGCGTAGTGACTGCGATTAGCAGGGTTATTGCCATCGACAATATTGCCTTGTTCATCAAACCAAATCGTCCACTGTTTTAAGCCTTGCACTCGACTTTGCGGGGTATCAATACGCGGCAATGCCAAGCCTTCTACAATCAGCAGCGGCTCAGGCTCACCGGTTGGAATAATCGTTTTATAGCCTTGTCCATAATGAAAATCAGGAATGACGGTTGCGCCCCAGGTTGGCTGTGCGTTGTGTGGCGATGTTTTAACAGGCTGAACAGGTGAGTTTTCCGCTAAATCGACAGGGCGAAACGTTGAATAGGGCTGTCCTATCGGTTTGATAATTAATAATAAACGCGGTGTTTGACCGTTTTCAGACAAAAGGGTAGTGTCGTTGCACTCAAAATACCAATCGCTACCGCGTTGTTGGGTAGTGATGCGAATACTGCCTGCACTGTCGGTACTGGCAAAAGCCTGCCATTGCTCTTTGCGCCGTTGCAATTGAATATGGCTACACAAGCTTGAAAACCATAGTGCATCCGTGCCGCGCAAACATAAATGAAGACTTGGATTGCTAATCAAAACCGTTTGTTGCTCAGGATAAATGTGGTTATCCGCGGTCATGCTGTCGGTTTGATACGTCACTTGTGGGCTAAAAGGATGTTGTTGCCCCTCTGCATCGGTATAAATAGCATCAATTTGCAAAAGCGGACGCTCTTGTGGCGCGGCAACATAAATCCCAAAACCAAATTGAAACGCACATTCTTCATTTTGTAACACATCAGAGCCGTGTAACGCATAATGCGGTTGCCGTTTATGCAGTAATTGTGCGTTAAAACGGTCTTGATGCAGCACGGGTAAATTAATGCTCAACGCATTCAGCGCACCTGTATTTTGCCGCAATGCCTTATCAATTACCGCTTGTGGCAACCAAACCACCACATCGCTATAAATAAAATTTTCAGGACGAGTGCGTTTTAGTTTTTCATCATAGCAATGAATCGCCGCAGGATTTTTCTCTAATGCCGCTTGCAAACGGTAATTTTCATTTTGGGTGTTTTTTTCACAAATCTTTGGATAGGCGGTAAATTTTTTTTGCCACAACGCTTCCGCATTGGTATGTTCATCCACCAAACGGGTTAGCAATAAGGTATAACAGCCTTGGTCAAACTGGCTGTTAATTGGTGGAGCAGCTTTTAGAGGCAGATTTTTTTTAAACCACAGCATATTTTATTCCTAACAAAGACGTTTTGTTCATTATAACGCGGTTTCAAGGTGTTTTATTTCAGCATCGCTCAAACCATACAGCGCGTAAACCAGCGTATCAATTTGCATTTCTAATTCTTGCGTATTATTGCCTGCTTTTTTTTCCGCCATGATTTTTGTAACAAACCTAACTAAATT
>JAIFMS010000112.1 GCA_020048335.1 Methylococcaceae bacterium
GCAGGGTTTCGCGCGTCCTTAGGGCTAGCGATTGCTCCGCCTTATGAAACCTATATTCTCTATGAAGTTTATATTACACCCGGTTTAATCGGCATGATTCAACTGTTTAATGGAATGCAAAGTTCCTTAACGATGGTGTATGACCGGGAAATGGGCAGTATGCGCATTTTATTGGTTTCACCGTTGCCGCGCTGGTTTTTACTGATTTGCAAACTGATTGCAGGCACGGCGGTGTCTATTTTACAGGTCTATGTCTTTTTAGGGATAGCGTGGTTTTATGACATCCAAGCCCCGTGGCAAGGCTATTTTTACTTGCTGCCTGCCTTAATGCTAGGTGGCTTAATGTTAGGCGCGTTAGGTTTATTATTGTCCTCTTTTATTCGACAACTGGAAAATTTTGCAGGGGTTATGAATTTTGTGATTTTCCCACTGTTTTTTATGTCTACTGCCCTGTATCCTTTGTGGAAAATACAAGAGTCGAGTGTGTTGCTATATCAGTTGGCACACTACAATCCTTTTTCGCAAGCGGTTGAGCTAATTCGGTTTGCTTTATATGCCCAATATAATCAGTTTGCCTGTTTTTATACGTTAGGCGCGTTTATACTGTTTATTATCGCTGCAATAATAGGCTATACCCCGTCAAAAGGAATGATGCTGAAAAAAGGACGCGAATAAGAGACTTGTAAAATTGTCATAAAGTTATGGTAAGTCATTCTTGGCAAGGAATGCGTATTCATTGAAAAACTGCTAAAATGACGGTGTCGTTAAATTGAGCTGTTGATTTTATTGAAAAAAATACCACCAATGTTAGCTGCCTATCTTATCGAAATACTGTTTTAACCTTTATCACGAGAAACCTGTGAAAAACTCTTTTTTTCTTGTCATTCCATCACAACAAAAAAACTCAGAACGTTTAAAGCGATACGAAGAAGAGTCCTTAAGAGGTTGGATTTTAGATTTGCCCGTCGCTAATCCAAGTCTTGCAACCCGTTTGTTTCATGATTTTATTAAAGATTTTAACAAAACAGAAATGCCAGTGCAGCTTAGGTTGGATGCCTTAGAAACGCTAAAACCTAGTTTTTTAGATATTGAAGATTATTTACGCGCACGCCTTGCAAAAGCCGGTTTCCCTAAAGGGGGAAATGAATACAAAATACTGGAAGTTATTGTTTCTATTGAAAAAGAATTTACGATTGGCTACTGGATGGTAGCGCGTGAGTTGACTAAACGTGCTATTGGCTGGTTTCAAGGTAAAAACATTGCTCTTGCCATTCAACGCACAATCAAAGGCTTAGGCAATATTGTCGTCACGCATTATATGATGTGTTTGCCTGTGCCTGCTTGGGTTTGGATTGATTTGCACTCGCTATACACCTTAAGTGTCAAACTCAAAAAAGAAAATGCCAAAGTCCCCGATGATTTAGACAAGCCCAGCAAAACCAGCACACCTGAAGAAAGTTACATTCAGATTTTACTCTTGAGCTTAACTGAACCTGGCGGTTTAATGCAGCGTGAAGTGCAGCAAGTTTATAATTTTTTAGAAAAATTTGGCAGTTTAGCCAAGCTAGAAAAAAAACCTGTCGCGGTGCAGATGTTGCAATGTATTGTGTTTGTGGATGAAGATATGCCGCCTGCGTTTGAGCGAACCGAGCCTGTCAATTCGGAATCCAGTAAATTATATTTAAACTTTACAGGTTTTTATGAAGCTTTTGATCAACGCGACCGGATGGTGTGTGAAAAAAATGCGCGGTTTACTGCACTGCAAATTGCCAGAGGCGGTGAAACCGATAAATTACCGGCAGAATTAATTGATTACCTTGGGCAACGTTGGCTAGGGACAGAACTGCATGGAATGCCTTGTTTTCCTGACCGCTTAGACCGCTATTTTGCGATTGGCTTAGAAACAACCCATGAATTACTTAGCTCGGATCAAGAAGATAAACCTCTAGGTTTAGAAATTTTAGCCGAATCTTCTTCTGACCGCGCCTTGTCTTGCCGCTTTAGTAAAGAAGGGCTGATTTCTATCGGTAGCTTAGTGAGTTTTAGAAAAGTTGACGCGCCGCATAATGTACGCGCACTGGGCGTGGTCAGTAAGATTATTATGCCTAAACAAAAAAATACTTGTTTGGACTTTGAATTACAAGTGATTACCTCCAGCGTGTCAGCAATTAGTTATTTACAACCTGAGTCAGCGGAAAATAGTGTGCCACAAAAAGCGTTGTTTTATACACTTACTGACGAAGTCACTGAAAAAACATTTATTATCGTTGATTCTTTTTTACTTAAAGATAATGATTTAGTGCGACTTTTTACGCGCAATGGCGATCGTTTAATGTTGTTGCAAGATAAAAAAAATGTTGGGTTAGGTTATTGGCAATTTGAATGTAGCCCTGTGACCGAAAAAAAGACAGTCTCTAAACCGGAGATTAAAAATAAGCAAGGCTACGATTTTATCTAACTACCACGCTGTCGTGGTCAAAAACAAACACTTTTAGACTACGACAGACTGCCAAAACTTAATCCTCATCACAAGTCTGCTGTTCTTTGGTAGGTTGAAACGTTTTACCATAAGTGGTTTCGGTATCAAAGTCTTCCCAGACATATTCGGTTTGTGCAATCGGTTCACTTGGAACAAACGCGGTTAATAAATCCGCCACGCCTGCGGTGATACGTCCTGCGGTATGCAATGTGCCTTTTATCGCACCACCAATAATCCCAAATACAATATTGTCACTGTTGTTTACTGTGTTAATGGTATTTTTAGGCATTTCTAAAACGCCTGTGGTGATATTGACAATCCCACGTTCGGCTTTATCAGCCATTTTATCACCGTAATTTTTTACTCTTAAATGACAACCTGCTTGTAGCAAATCCTCTGCAACAACAAGACTGGGTAAACTCAGCGCGGCGCTCAACAATAAGACAGGTAAAAAAACTTTCATCACAAATCCTCATTTCAATAAACGACAGTTACTTAATTAGTATAGCAGAGCTTTTAAAGCCAGTTTCCAACCAAAACAAAGGGAGACCAAAAAGAGGGGTTGTTAAACTCGGTTTGTTTTAAGAGCTTAATTTCAGCCGCTTGTAAAGCTTGGGCTTTATTTTGCTCAGGCAGGGTTAAATTGTGATAAAAATCTGTCATCAATTGTGAGGTAGCATCATCAGACACAGGCCATAATGAACCCAACGCGCTATGCACTTTTGATTTTATCGCCACACCGCTAATCCCCAAAGGCGATCTGTCATCCCCTTCGGCCGTTTGACACGCACTTAAGGTAATTAAATCAATGGGATGCAATTTAAAATAATCCGAATTTAATAAACTTTCCAATTGGTTTAAATTCAAAATCCGGTCGTAAGTCATAATAAAACTTTCTTCGGCGGTTGAGCCAAAAAAACCGTGTGAAGCAATATGCAAAATTTTATGCGATTCATCCGTTAAAGCGTGTTTAAAATTAGCCAACGAAAAACTTTCATTTAATAAATAGGGGGAGTTATTTTGTTCGGCTAACCCCGTAATCTCAGCATCAACACCGGGTAAAGCTAACAGCTTTTGCAGTTTTTCCATCACAACAGGTTTTTTTAGCATCTCTCGCAGCTGCCAATTTTTTTGTTCCTGTTCACTGGCTGTTAATTTGCGTTTTTTCGTTTTGAGCGCACGCTGAATCCCGCGTGTTAATTTGCGTGTTTCATTGCCCGTTTCGGGTGTAAGCGTGACTAAATCATCCAATAAAGCCGCAGGTAAATCATTAATCACATCACCTGGTATGCTCATTCCTGCCAATAAGATATTACGTTGACTGTGTTTGTTGTTGCTGTTATCAATCAAGGACATTCCAGGCGAAGTTACCACCGCATAATCCTCAATCACAAATTTTTTTCCATCGTATAATGCCGCCAGTGGCACTAAACGCAAGCCGCCGTCGGGAATATACAATAAGGTTTGAATTTGCTGTTTTTCTAATAGCGGTTTTAATGGCGCAATAAGCCATTGATATAAAAGCGTTGCTTGCTTTTTAGATTCGCTAAATTCGGCATAATCACGCAAATTTTTAGAAAATAAGCGGGCTTGCCGTTCCAATTCAACGGCGGTGACAGGACTGGTAAATTGTTGTAAACCTTGCGCGGTGTAAACAATAATTTCTAAGCGATTTGGCAAGGCAATCGGATAAATTGCTGCAACGTTCTGGTTATTTGATTTTTGCAAATTAATCGGTGTCGCGGAAATATCACAACGGCTTTGAAAATAGTCTTCTAATTCACTTTTTTTCATTACCTCAACCGTGTCTTGCGCCTCTTTTAGCAACACTTGTTGTTGACTAGGGCTAACAGCATGAGTTTGTGTTAATAATAAATCGGCTAACGCTAAATAAATCGGCGCAAAGGTATCGCGAAATGAGGAACGTCCTTGATCATAGGAAACAGGAATGTCAATACGGATACTTTCAATATGTTTAACGGCACGCCGATAAGCATTTATTGCTTGTAAATCATTGTGTTGGGCTTGATATAACTGCCCAATTTTCCACTCTAAATCAATTAATAAGTCCGCCGCATCGGCTTTTTGTGCAAGATTAATCCCTGCAAGTAATAGCTTAATTGCTTCATTAGGGCTTTGTGGGGTATAAAGCTCACCTAAATATTTCAAAGCAGACGCTTGAATGCGCAGCTGTTTAAACTGCTCGGCTTGAATTGCCGCTTTGCGCAACGCATAAAGGGCAGCAAGTGTGTCATCTTGTTGTTTACTCTGTGGATGAACTAATCGCAAGGTTTGAAAACCAATGTTTAACCACAGTTGACTACTAACCGCATCAACAGGTAAGGTTTCTAGCAATTTTTTAGCTTGCTGCAATTGTTTACGCGCTGGCAATGTTTCGTTGTCATCAATATTGATCGAGGCAAGTTGATAAAGGCTACTGACTTTTAACGATTTATCCGTTATTTTATCGCTATATAACAAAGCCTGTTCAAAAAAAACCCGCGCTTGAGCCATGTTTTGTTTGCGCTGCTGGAGTTGCCCTAAGTACAAAGCGAAGCGCATTTGTAAATCTGTCCAGTTGTTTTGTTCGGCTTGGGTAAAAACAGCCGTCAAAATTTGCTCGGCTAATTCATAGTCTTGATGTTGCAAGGCAATATAACCTTGCAACCCTCTAATTAAAGTCACACTATAATTATCTTGCTGCTCTAAGGCGATGGATTCGGCTTGTTGAAATTGATTTCTGGCTTCTCGAAAATAACCTGCGGCTAGATTTTTTTGACCTTGCTGCAATAAATCTGGGAGGGTAGGGTCTGCTTGGACTGGGCTGTTGCTGGCAAAAAAGGCAAGCCAACAAACCATAAGGATACGAAGAAAATTCATGCTAACACTCGCTTTGTCAGGAAAATCATACACCTTTCCCTTTTAAAAAAAGGGGACAGACAATTGTAACCGTCCTGACAAAATGCGACATCTTTTTAATGCTACCGCCTTATTTTTAAAGATAAGGCGATGCCATCTCAGTTTTTTTCAAACTCGAAAGATCTTGTTTTCTGGTATTAATCGTGATGTTGGACTTCAACATTTTTAACGCTAAGAACGCCTAATGCACTAGGGATAAGTACCGCGACAGCGAAATAGGCACTGACCAGATAAGAAATGATGGCTTGTTCGTTGATATTCATAAAGCGGATATTGACCCCTGCCTCATATTGGTCGGGAAGAACCGCTGGACGCAAACCAATCACGCCTTGATTGTCTTCACCGGTACGCAGTGCGATGATAGAGCTGCCGCCGTCCTTAGTCACAGGAATTTTATTGCACGACAGAAGAGGGATACCCCGCCAAGAAGGCACCAAATGGTCTTGGAAAGGAATGTTTTGAATAGTCAGTCCTTGTTTATTGCATTCTTGACCGAATGCTGCCAAGGTTTGAGGGTGCATAAACAGAAACTGGGTATTTCGTCTGAGGCTAATTAGATTATCCAGAGCATCAGGGGTAGGACGGGCAGACGCTATGCGTTGACTATCAACCGCCGTTGCTAATAAACCGAACGTAGGGTTATTGACCATTTCGCATTCTTGTGTCTCGCGCAAACCTTCAACAGTCAGTCGTATTTGTTCCCCTGTTTGCTCGTAAGGTTTGTTGTAGAGATCAACAGCGCGTGAATGCAATTGCAATATAGCTTGGGCTACCTCCAAATCAACTTGATCCTGTGTAGGGTCAAACTCACAACGTCTAGCAGCAGTTTTTGGCAGCGCGTCATTTTCGTGATGGTTTGATAAAAACTTAAAGGTGGCGTCTTCGGTTCGGTTGATTTGATAAATACCCGATTTTACATCAACCCACGGCAATACTTTTAACAACCAGCGTGACGAAACCCCGCGCAATTGCAACGCCGACTGGGTGACTTCTGCCATAGACCGTGCGTGGTCACTACTTAAATACGGTTTTATTAACTCTGCCATCATTCACCTCTATTAGAAAATATTATTTTAACTACGTTATAAAAAGTTATTTAGAACTATGTTTATTTTTGCAAGTCTATCAGACTAATTAGCTCTAGGCTTACAATAGGAACAGAACTTTTCTAAATAACACCATCCAAAATCAAAGCAAATTTTGCTCGCTTTGCCTTAACTCAACTTGCAGTAAAGACCTTAGAAGCTTTACCCTTGATTAGCTTTTAACATCTCTACGATTCGTATTGCCGATGTTCCCAGCCCGTTGTTCTCAGGTGTTACTGACGGTACTGATTCGGTAATTGTCTTAGTTTTTCCCGCTTTTAACAACGTTCCAATTCGTGCTGCCGAAGTACCCAGTCCTGTGGGAAAGCCAATAGATGTTTTTGATCTTAACCGTTCATTTTGTAACTCAGCTTCTTTGTAACGATTTGTCATTGAATGCCATTGAAGACTACCGGACATTAAATGTTGCAAACTCTCAATGTAATCAAGTAAGTTTTTGCGAACTTGTTCATCTAGGTTAAAATAGTCAAAAAGGATTGGAAGTTCAGTTTCGACAAGATTTTCAAATTGTTGTATTCGTGCGGTTATTAACGCATTAACAATTTCAACAGCTTTTGCTTGATTACAGTCGAAAAAGCATTGCGCAACTAAAACCCCGTTGTTTAATTCTCCTTCAAATTCTATTTCTTTTTGATACGAATAGACATCATTAGTCAACCAAACGCAATCTCCCGCCGTGTTGGCTAGTTCAAGCATAGTTTGGGTATTGTAAATATCTGGTGGAATTTTTGCACTTTGGATTAAGCGTGGAAGCATTATCACTAAATTTATTCCATACGTTTTTCGCCGCATGTCAAAATAGTCTATTGGGTCTGGAATTCGATTTTGGATATGATTAGTCAGTTCCCACAGCCAGCTTTCAGTAAATATTTTGATAGTATCACGAAACAAACATCGTTCAGAAATAGACAAATTTTCAGTAGTGCGAGACCATAGTTCAGCAAAACCACGTTCTACTGGGTTGATTGCTATAAGTATAGGGGTAGACAAATCAATCGGCATAAACTCTGATAGTCGTGTGACAAACACTTTAGCTCCGCCTATATCACGGCTCCTTCCATATAATTTAGGGAAATAATCATCGACATAAGTTATCAATACAATCCAACAAGCTGTTAAGTTAAGCTGAGAAGCAGAAATACTTGGATATATCAACGCACAAGCTAACGGCATATCAATAGCATCAAATTTACGTTCATCCCAAATAAGAACATCTGGCAGACTAGGTAATGGTTCTAGCATTCCTATTTGCCTTGCCCATTGCTTGGAATGTTGTCGTGCAGTTTCTAAATGAGGATTCAATCGGGTAGAGAAAGGCATGTAAAACGTTGGAAGTTTCGTTTGACCTATGGGATGATAGGGCTTATGACTATAACTCTTAAATCGAAAACCCAGAGTATTGTATAGTGAACCAGTAATTTGTGTTGCTGATGCACCTAAAGGCAGTTTAAATGTCGAAGATGGATTCAATTTTTCGTTCATGTAGCGGCTAGAACGTAAGTGCCACTCATGTGTACCTGCTTGAAAATCCTGAAGTCCTTTAATAAATAACAGGGTCTGTAAGCGTGCCGCAGGGTCAATTGTATATTCTTCAAAAATCAAAGGCAGCTCAGTAATAGCCGTATGTTCAAACTGCTGTAATCGTGAAGTACGCAAATCGTTAGTCAGGTTAGCGGCTTTTTGTGGACTCACATTAAGAAAACGTTCTAACACCAAAACACAATTGGAGTTTTCACCTTCCACTTCCACTTCCCTTTGATAGGAAAATATGTCATTGTGTAAATGTACCGCATCGGCAAAACTGTCTTTTAATACAAGTATCGGTCGAGTTGCTACAATTTCAGCAGGTACTTCAACACCCAGCGCATGTTCTATTAGGTCTGCCGTCCAGAGTGCCGCTCCAACTATGCGCCTTACTTCAACATATTCAATGGGATTAGCGATACGATTCTCACTAATATTAGCAAGCTCACATAAAGCCGCACCAAATTGACTGCTGGTACTCTCAAAATAACGTAGCCTCCAATCCACAGACTTCGTAAATACAGTGGCAGTCCATAAATATGCCAAACCACGTTCTACTGGATTGGTAGGGGCTGGTGTAGCCTCCGTAGAATAGATCGGCATAAAAGCAGGTAACCGATCAAGATATGCTTTTCCGCCCTTCATGTCATGGGATTGCTTAAAGCGTATTAAGAAATAATCATCGACAAAAAACCCCCATACATACCAATCAGTTAATAAATTGAGCTCTGCTTCAGTTGCGTCCGGATGAACATAGGCTGCAAATAGAGCGTAATCATGGGCATCAAAAGTATGTTCATCCCACAAAGCAGACTTTCCAGTTTCGTCCTCTGTTCCAAGTAATCCCATTTCATAAGCCCATGCCTTAGAATGCACTCGTGCAGCTTCTAGGTTTGGATTCAATCGTGCCGGCCAAGGCATATAAAAATCTGGCAATTCAAAAGGCTGCATCTTCTTATACCTAATATTATTTTTTATGAGTTAAGTAGCTTACAAAATAAGTTGTCTCAGGGTAGCAACTTTAAAAATAACAGGCAACGTTAATTTAAATTGCCTCATAAATAGCTGTATAAAATCCTCCCTAAACTTTTCTGCAATTAAAAGAAATTTAAGGAGGTTTTTATTTTAAAGTTGTCTTTTAAAAATGTACGTCTACATGACCAAAAAAGGAGATGCCTGCTGCCTGAAAATCTCCTGCAAACCCCAAATTTTGTGG
>JAIFMS010000106.1 GCA_020048335.1 Methylococcaceae bacterium
TCGCTAGGCGTGGCGGACTGAATAGTTATAGCAATATTTGAGTTGTTACCAGAATTAATCTGAGTGAAAGACGAGCCAACGTTATTGTTATCGCCCGTAGTAATGGGCGACTGTTTAGCATCACCGGTTATTCCTACTGCGCGTTGTTTATCGTCAGATTTTTTAAACCAGTCCGTAAAACCCATGCTGCTTACTCTTTATCAGAATTCACGCGGTCATTATCCCCCGTAATAATTGGGCTATGTGTGACACTCCCGCCAACACTGACCGAGCGAGTATTACTCGGTTTATCGTCATCTTTTTTCTGCTTGCCGCGCCACAGCCAAACAATGCCAGCAATGGTCGCTACTGCAAACAAGCCCACAATCACCCAGCCTTGCAAGCTGTTTGGCAAAAGTTTCACTAACGCTAAAATAAAATTGTAACTGTCTTGGTTCATGTTGTTCTCCTGCCACGATTATCGAAAAGCATAACTTTTTTACTGGGCAATGTCACGACTGGCAGTTCTTAAAGAACTATCCGTCATCCTGCCCTGTTTTTTTGCCTTGCTCTTCCAGCCATTTTTTAAAATCCTCTGGCACTTTATCCCAAAGCAAGCCAACACTCACTATCTCCAGTAACATCCTATTTCTCCACAAAAGATGACAAAATTTGTTTATTTAGACTCATGTTATCATAACCATTTCCCCCTTCTTGCGTCACCTTTCCTTGTAATAACAACACTAAAATCCAACCGCTTATGTTAAAAATTCAAATTATCCCTGTCTTAACCGATAATTACATTTATCTGCTGCACGACACGGTGAGCCAACAAACCGCCGCAGTTGACCCCGCAGAAGCCGAACCTGTTTTGCAAACACTCAAGCAACAAGGTTGGCAGCTTGATTTTATTTTTAACACCCATCATCACACCGACCATATCGGCGGTAATCGTGCTTTACAAAAGGCAACAGGCTGTCAGATTATTGCCTCGCAGTTTGATAGCGAACGGATTGCAGGAGTAACTCGCGCCGTTAATGACGGCGATGTGCTTTATTTAGGGGGATTGTGTTTTCAAGTTATCGCAACGCCTGGGCATACTTTGGGACATATTGTGTATTATTGTGCAGAAGCTGCGTGTTTGTTTTGTGGTGATACGCTGTTTATGTTAGGTTGTGGGCGATTATTTGAAGGAACGGCGGCGCAACTGTGGCAATCATTACAAAAAATTATCGCGCTACCCCCTGAAACAAAATTATATTGCGCCCATGAATACACGTTGACAAATGCTTGTTTTGCTTTAAGCGTTGAGCCTGACAATCCAGCCTTACAGCAGCGGGTTTTAAAGTGCCAACAACAACGTGCTGCCCAACAACCCACTGTGCCAGCAACAGTTGCAGAAGAATTGGCGTGTAATCCTTTTTTACGCCCCAACAGTTTAGCCATTCAGCAACAATTGCAAATGCTGGGGCAAACAGAACAGGCGGTTTTTACCCAATTACGCTATTTAAAAGATAGTTTTATCTAAAAACGACCTTATTATTTAGGAGTGCTATCGATTACCCTTTAAAATAAGCAACATGATTAACGCTAAGTTTAGTTTTTATCTTCAATCAGTCGCGTAAAATAACGCACTTATTATTTCCACTGTTACGATAGGAAAAAATACCATGAAACAGTTTTTAACCGCTTTATTGCTAGGCTATTGTGGCTTATCTTTTGCAGCCGCCCCCGTTGAAGAAGAATGGAATGGCAGTGCTTTAAGTGATGCTTTAATCCAAAAAATTCAAACAACAAGTTATGACTATAAAAAATGTACGCTGGAGGAAATGCAAAAACCGGCTTATGCAACCCTTGATGTGCGCAAAGCGACCGAAGATGTCATTAAACAATGTGAGCCTGTCTTAGGCAAAATGCGTACGGTATATTTGACCGAAAAAGTTCCCCCCACCATTGCCGACCGGCATTTAAAAAAATTACGCATTCAAACCACGCGCAACTTATTGGCTGAATTGATGTTTCGTGATGCCTCCAGAAAAGCAGGACACTAATTGATGGACAAATATAGTATTGATTTAGCCCTACGCCCTACAACTTTTGATTTATGGCACGTTTGTTTAGCGGGGTCGGTGGCAGTTTTAGCCCTCACGGTGATTGTATTATTGGTTGCATTGGTGATTTGTTTAGCGCGTGGCAATAAAAAAAGTGTAACTGCACCATTGCCTGAACCTGAAGTGCGAATTGTGGAAAAAATTATCGAAATAGAAAAAATCGTGCAAGCTCCACCACCTGAACCCATTATCTTAAGAGAAGCAACCCCCGATGCGGCATTGCAATTATTAGGGCTATTACAAAAAGAAGCTCGGTTTATTGATTTTATTCAAGAAAATGTGGCCGCGTACAGTGATGCAGATGTCGGTATTGCAGCGCGGGTGGTTCACGAAGGCTGTAAAAAAGTGCTAAAAGACCATTTTAGTTTAACAACCGTGCGCCAAGAAGAAGAAGGCAGTAACGTTACCTTACAACAAGGGTTTGATGCAACCTTAGTTCGTTTAACAGGTCATATTGTCGGTACCGCGCCATTTACAGGACAATTAATTCATAAAGGCTGGCAAGTGACGCAAGTGAATTTGCCTAAATTAACCGCAGAACACGATGCTAAAATTATTGCGCCAGCAGAGGTGGAACTATGAAAATAGGTGGCTTATTTGGTCATGCAAAAGAAAAAAAGAACGCTCAAAAAGAGGATACAGCACCTTTGGTAACTGAAAACGAACCTGTGTTGGTCGTAACACCTGATACCCCAGCCGTTGCACAAATAATCGAAGTTGATGAACTTGTCACAGAACCTGTCACAAAAATAGCGGATGCTAGCCCAGACACGATAGCGGTAGTATCAACGGCTGCCAGTCCTGCTGACAAAACCCAAAAGCGACGTTTTTCTGTGGGGATTGATTTAGGCACAACGCATTGTGTGTTGTCGTATCTTGATTTAGTGCGTACGGAGGAAGATGAAAAAATTGTGCAGGAAGTGATGGCAATTGCACAATTAACCGCACCTGGCACAGTGGAAGATAAAGCGCAATTGCCTTCGTTTGTGTATTTAGCCCATGAAGCTGAAATAACCCCAGGTGATAAAGCCTTGCCGTGGACAGAAGAGCCTGCGTTTTTATTGGGTGAAATTGCCCGAAATATGGGGGGAAAAACCCCTATTCGTTTGGTTTCAAGTGCTAAAAGCTGGCTCTGTCATGCAGGTGTTGATTGTAAAATGCCTATTTTACCCGCTGACGCGCCTGATGAAATTGTGCGGATTTCGCCTTTTCAAGCAACCTGTGCCTATTTGCAACATTTACGCGCTGCATGGGAACATCAATTTCCTGATTACCCATTAGCCGAGCAAGATTTAACCATCACTGTTCCTGCCTCTTTTGACCCTGCGGCGCGGGAATTAACCATCGAAGCGGCGCGGGCGGAAGGGCTAACACAAGCCATTTTATTAGAAGAGCCACAAGCAGCACTCTACAGTTGGATTGAAAAAAGCGCGGGTGATTGGCGACATCATGCCAAAGTTGGGGATATTATTTTAGTGGTGGATATTGGTGGTGGTACAACCGATTTATCACTGATTGCAGTGACTCAACAAGAAGGGAATTTAGAGTTAACCCGCGTTGCGGTCGGTGACCACATTCTACTAGGTGGCGACAATATGGATTTGGCGTTGGCTTACACGGTTAAAGCCAAAATCGAAAAAGAAGGTAAACGCTTAGAACCCTGGCAAGTACAAGCCTTAACGCACAGTTGTCGTGATGCCAAAGAGAAAATTTTTACCCAACCTGAACTTGAATCTATTCCGTTAGTGATTGCCAGTCGCGGTTCATCATTAATGGCTGGTACGTTGCGTGCAGAATTAACCAGGACAGAAGTCAGTCAAGTGTTACTGGAAGGCTTTATGCCAAAAGTTGCCGTCAGTGACAGGCCCATTAGCCGAACCCGAGCAGGATTGCGAACCGCAGGCTTGCCTTATGCACAAGATGCAGGGATTACCCGCCATTTAGCAGGATTTCTAGCCAAACAATTAACCGCTACGGCGGATTTAAGCGATATTTCTATCTCTGAACAAGCCACTTTTTTACATCCTACGGCGGTTTTGTTTAATGGTGGTGTTTTGAAAGCCGATGTCTTTGCAGACCGCTTAATGGAGGTTTTAAATAGCTGGTTAAGTGCTGAAAATGCACCGACAGCACGCTTATTAAGTGGTGCAGATTTAGATTTAGCCGTAGCACGCGGTGCGGCGTATTATGGCTTTGTGCGCAAAGGCAAAGGGGTGCGTATTAAAGGAGGAACCGCCGCTTGCTATTATGTCGGTATTGAAAGTGCGATGCCTGCAATTCCTGGGTTAGCCCCTGAAATTGAAGCGTTATGTCTTGCCCCCTTTGGAATGGAAGAGGGAACAGAAGTGGAGCTGCCAGACGATAAATTTGGGTTGGTCATTGGTGAGCCTGTGCGTTTTCGCTTCTTTGCCTCTAAAAATCGCCGTGAAGATACCGCAGGAACCCGCTTAGACTATTGGCAAGACGATGAACTCGAAGAGTTGTCTGAAATTGAACTCACTTTGCCCGAAGACGGACACAAAATCGGTGAAGTCGTCCCTGTCCATTTACGCGCGGCTGTTACCGAAGTTGGAACCCTTGAATTACACGCGGTCTCACAACGCACGGATGCGTGTTGGAAAATAGAGTTTGAGGTGCGTACAGGTGATGAATAAGCATTGCAGAAATTAAAGAAATTATTACGTCCTGTTTTGCATCTGCTAAAAGGGACGTAATGTAAACGTTTTCCAAAACCTTTTTAATTAGTCTTGAATGCGTAAAAAGAGGCTTTGGTTATATCGCTGTTTAACTTGAAAAAAGGATGATTGTTATGCCTATAATTGTAATTGCTATAACCGTAGTAACTTTAGTACTCACCTTGCTTTATTTAAAAAGCACTCGAGCAGAGCGGAAAAGATTAGATGTGTTGCGTGAAGCGCAAAAAAATCAATCCCTTAAACAAGAAACTTCGCTAGATAGCACCGAAAAAACAGTCTTTAGCGAAGTTGAATCAATCAAGGAAGTTCCTGTAGAACCTGTTGTACCGCCTGTTGAAAGTCAACTAGCAGACGATACAGTCGATGTAAATGATGAAGAAACCTCCATTTTAGATCGGCATTATCTAAGCCATATTCGGATGATGCTAGCCCATACCAGTCATCCTTGCCCAACCGATAGCGCGTTAAGTCGTCATTATGATGAAATGATTGATAATGAGGCAAAAAAATATTTAGCTGATGAAGCGTTGATGTCACAGCTTGTGGAAGCGTATGAAAAAATTGTTGATACACAAGAAATTTTGGATGATAACGAAGAGGAAGCTGATGAGTCTGGTGACGATTCAATTTTGAAAAGACATCAATTGAGCAATATTCGGATGATGCTTGCTCATACCAGCCATCCACGCCCAACGGATAGTGCATTAGCTCGCCATTATGATGCGATGATTGATGATGAGGCTGAGAAATACTTGGATGAAGCACAAATGGAAAAATTGTTCCAAGCTTATCAGAATGCCACGGATAAGTTGGTTTAACTTAAAAAAAGCCCGCAGGCATTTTTTGTGGGCTAAATTTTAGTCATAAAAAAACCCGCTAACTGCTATCAGTTTCGGGTTTTATCACACATTGTGAAATGTCATATTCAAAATATGGCGGAGAAGCAGGGATTCGAACCCTGGGAGGGTTACCCCTCAACGGTTTTCAAGACCGCCGCTTTCGGCCGCTCAGCCACCTCTCCAAAATGAAGTGACTATTATAGAGGATTATTTTAAATTTAGCTAGTCAAAAATTTAAAAACAGCGTTTTTACAAAAACGGGCTATAGTCAATTCCTGTTTGAATGACTCCAATAACCTGCAATTGATTCTCAGGACTTTCACTAAACCCTTGCAAAATCTCAGCAGAAGTTTGTTCAAGATGGGTTATTTTAGCCACCCAAAAATCATAGCCACTTGGGTCAGGAGTGCGATGTAATACATTGTTATAAAAAGCATTAATCAAATCACCTGCGCTAGGACTTGTACCATAAAGAGCTTGTGACTCCTCTGAGCTTATAAAGGTTGCGGCAACCTTTGTTAAAGACATTCCTGAATCAATTTGCTGTATCCAATAGCCTAATCCTACCGAGTCGGGTTGTCTATTGAAAGCGGCTTGATATAAGCGATAAGCTTGTCCTGCATTGCCTTCAATGTCTAAAGCAACCGTCATATCCGCAAATTGGAGTCGTTCAACCGCGTCCAAGCTATCAACACCCTCCCTATTTAACACAGTATCACTGACTTGATATTTTCCCGCAGACTGCGTAATTTGATATTGCGCTTTCGTGCCTTGAAAACTAGCGGTATCAATTCCGATACCTGCCGACAAGGTATCATTCCCGCCGCCTCCAGTGAGCCAATTATTCGCAGCATTCCCTATTAAAGTATCATTGCCTTTTCCACCCACTGCATTTTCAATCAAAACACCATAAGCAATCGCAATATTGTCTTGTGCAGCCCCTGCTATTTTTCCATAATCTTGTCGTACTCCTAACGAGCTAAACTGTCCCTCATTCAAATTAATTTTCATCGGATAAGACTGATTGGACAAATCAAAGGTATCAATGCCGCCCGCGTCCCAAATTGTTTTTAATTCCCCAACTGTGCTACTAAAATGATAAACATCATTCCCTGCACGAACCGCCTTATTTTTGCCATATAAATATTGAATCGCTAAAATATCATAAAGCATCGGCGTAGTCGGTTGTACATTAACATAATAGCCCAGCCCATCACTGATGTTTCCTGCCCCCTTATAGCCCGTATAAGACATCAACGTATACTGCTCTGAATCTTCAAGATAGCTTAAAATAGCCCGATTAGTATCACTGGACTCGAAAGGGTGATCCAAGCCAATGGCATGACCGATTTCATGCAGCAAAGTGCTAAACCCTGTTGTCCCGACTTGAAAATCATCATTGGCATTCTCGGTATTAAGCCAAATATCGCCAGCTGTGGCAGTATCGCCTGGTGCATAAGCCCAGCCAACTGATGAACTACCTGCTAAAGCATCCGAAAAAGCAATCCGAATTTCGCCATACCCCTTACTGTCTGGCACTTCAAAAAAACCAAGATTTGTCACTTCCTGCCACATAGCTAGGGCTTGGCGAAAATACATACCTTGCGTTGTGGTTAAGCTTATCCAAGTATCAGGTTCATTGTCACTGCTATAACCACTCTCCCAATAGGCCGTTCCTGCTGGAATGCTATAGCTAAGGATAAAGGGCTGCCCTAATTGTTTTCCCCAATGACGCATTTCAAGTAGTGCGTCAACTCTATTGATACCTGTTAATGCTGTGATTGAATTAGATGTCATTATTTATCCTATTTTCACATTTTTTTCACAATTAAGATGATAGACTCTAACACTTGATTCATCTTTAAAAGTAAAAAAGTTTAAATTTTGTGAATTACAAAGACAAAAACAATCATCAAACACAAAAAAACTCAGTTGCATTAGTGTTAATGCTCAGGTTACACTAGGTTCCAGTGGGTTACTTTTATTTATTTATCTTTTGATTGTTGTTTCAAATAGTCGCTGTAGCTATAATCCTTACTCTCTTTGAGGAACGCTAGTTATCCGTAAATTTTGCTGATATTGTGTTCATCATGTACTCTTTTTTTTAGAGCTGAATGACAATTTAATTACACTAGCCCAAATATGAAGCGATTTCCCCCTTTATTTTTCATCTTGTATTTATCCATCACAAGTCTTTGTTGGAGCAGTGGTGTGCGTGCTGGAACAACGCTTTGTTTTTATAATCCTGAAACCAATATCGATAATTTTGCTACATTAAGAACAAGTTTTGATGATTTATTGTCTAAAGCGGGGGAATTTAGTTTTCAACCCTTTGATGATGCTAAAGTTTTTGAAGATAATATTAAACAAAAAAAATGCGATGTTTATTTATTATCAAGTTGGTATTTTGAAATATTACAACGACGTGCCTTACTTAAAATTGCATTATTAGGTACTTATAAAGGAAGTACCACACAAAGCAAAATGCTTGTCACAAAAAAGGAATTGTCTGATATTGGAATGCTCAAAAATGCCGTTATTGCAAGTGCCAGTAATGAAACCTATACCCACAGTGTATTAGAAAAAATAGTCGGTGCAAAAAACAAAGCGGTGACTGAAGGTTTTAAAATGTTCAAAGTCACGCGGGACATGGACGCGCTAATGGGAGTAGGGTATGGCACAGCATCGGCAGCTCTTTGCACTGAAGGTAGTTTAAATCGATTAGCATCGCTTAATCCCCCGCAATATCAACAACTGCATACACTCGGAACGACTGAAAAAAACTATTTTTTAGTAGTGGCTATCTCAGAAAAAACCAATAAAAAACAAATGCAAGCACTTGAAATTTTACAAAAAATGTCAGACAGTGATACTGGTGAAAAAATCTTAAATTTGTTAGGCTTAGACGGATGGACTGTGAAATGATAAATTTTTATAAAATACTCATTTTATTGACCTCACTCTTTGTCAATATTGGTTTTGCTCAACAAAATAAAGTGTTGATTATCAACACAGACAGTTCCTTGCCGCGTTATCGACAAATGGCCGCTGAATTTTCAACCGTTTTGAAAAAAGAGCATTACAAATTAGTTGAACTAAATATGGCAGAATTCAATAATACAGATACTGAGTCTCATCTTGAAAAGCTTATTCAAGTCGAAGAGCCAAGTGCTATTTATTGCATCGGTAGTAGAGCCTATCTTTTAGCAAAGGAGCGCACAAAAGAAATTCCTTTGTTTTTTTCAGCCGCCATTAATTGGCAACGCTTAGGAGCCAATGACAAAACTTACGGCGTGACTAATGAATTATCCCCCGAACAAGAGCTAATGATTTTGCGAGATATTTTCCCCAATATCCAAAAAATTGGCTTGTTTTACAGTAATGAAGTCAATCAAGAATATGTAGAAGCCATTAAACAAAAAACCTCGACTTTCAATATGCAGCTTATTGCTCAGGAAATTGGTGCAAATACCTCTAAAGAAGAAATTAAAACAGCCCTTGATGAATTACTGGGAAAAGTTGATTTATTTTGGATGATTTCTGACCCCGTTGCCTTTAACAGTAAAGACACTATTGAGCAAATT
>JAIFMS010000172.1:0-716 GCA_020048335.1 Methylococcaceae bacterium
TCTAAAACCCGTTTAAATTTCCAAACCTAAAACTTTCTGTAAATCAATCATTTACCGACAATATCGCCAATCGTATCAAACGACAAAAAAAGCTGAAGTGGAAAAGACGGAATCGGCACAAAACCATACTTCTGATAAAACAACGCCGCCCGCTCATCCTTCGCGTCCACAAACAATGCCACCGCGCCCACCAATTCATAAGCCCGATAAGCACGCGACAAACTCTCAAACAACAACGCCTCACCCATTCCCCGCCCTTGATGCGCCTTAGCAATCGCTAACCGCGCCAATTTAATCACTGGCAACGGATGATTCGGCAACTTTTTCGCAAACTGTTCAGGTAAAAGAGCGCGGTCAATCTCCGTTAAGGTCAAGGTAAAAAAGCCTACAATCTCTAAAGGTTGCGATTCCTCTACCGCGACAAACGTTTTAGACAGCCCTTTTTGAGCATGTTGCACCGCTGTTTGTGATAAATAAGCATTTAACGCCGACACACCACAATCAAATGCTTTGCGGTGATGCTCACGAGTCAAAACCTCAATTTTAAGCATGTTGAATTAACTGCTGATGACGTTGTGCGGCGCGTTTTAAATACGAATTGGCTTTAGGTGAATTTTCCAACGCATTGAAAAAGAACGCCATATCCTCTGTCGTTAAATAAATTGCCCGTTCTTTTTCAATTATTTGTAATTCTGGTTTTGTTTGGTCAACAATCT
>JAIFMS010000172.1:765-10480 GCA_020048335.1 Methylococcaceae bacterium
TCCAAACCTTCCGTGATTGATTTTTGCAAGGCTTGTAATTTTTGCATTTGCATAATCAATTCGCGCACATAATCACCACTATTAGAAAAATGTGCGGAAATAGCTTGGCTTTGAACCCAATCATAAACAGGTTCAGGTAAAGAAACATTTAATTGCATCATCATATTTTCCTCATAAATTAGTTTAACAACAGCTTTTCTAAAATCTGTTTAAATTTGCGCAAAACGGCAATAATTTGTAATAAATCATCCTGCTCAGTACAATCATAACTCTTAGAAATACAATAGCTTTTGTCTTCCAGAATCACAAAACTCCAATATTTCCCCATCACCTCACAACCATACATCGGAAATTGATGTTGATTTAATTCCTGCGCAATCAATAACGCTTCTAATAATTGCGCCATCGAATCGCCTGTGGGTCGTTTATGCGGTTTCCATTCTTGAAAATGAAAATACGGCTGTTGCGGTTTATCCAAAATGCCTTTTGCCAGCATAAAGTCGGTTTTTGTTTTTAAAAAATGTCATCCATAAAATGTGCTAATTCAAGAACCGGACTTAAAAACTTCATTTTTAAATCCTCTTCTTGCCAGCCTTCAATATCACGAATGGCTCGCGTGATGAGTTTATCAAAAACAGTCTGTTCAATCGTGGATAAACCGACACTGGCATTCATCCATTCAACCATTAACGCGGTATAGGGACTTTTAATCCTCGTTAAATTGAACAACAGAATTAAATCGGCTTCGGTGTAATTTTGAGTTTTATTTCTGTTCATCTTTAATGCACCTTATATTAAAGCAACTCGCGTAATAAAACGGTAGCATAACTGCCCGTAGTTAAAAAGAATTGTAATTTTAATTGCTCAGGTTCTAAAAATTCCCAAGACAGATTTTCAGGATAACAACGTAATGCCCGTCTATCCATTTCTAGCCCAAATTTGAGTAAACCTTCGGTCAATTCGGGATATGCAGCAAAAACAGCCTGTTCAATAGCAAGTGCGTCTGCTTGAGCGGCATTATCACCTTTTCCATAGAGACTAGCGGTGGGATGAATGTCGCCCTGATTAATACGCTGTTGTAAAACCGCCTCAAGGGTGTCGGTTTTAAAATAGCTCTGCGAGTGATTTATCATACAGACATCGCCTTGAATGGCTTGATTCCAGTTTTGTAAGGCAACTCGCTTTGATAAAATCACATTAAATAAAAAAGACCGCGCCGCCGATAAGTAAAGGCTGCGTTGCTCAGGTTTCATTTTCAGTCCTTGAAATAAAGCCTGCGCGGTGTTCAAGTTTTGCCCTTGTTGTCCAAATCGCTGTTCACCAAAATAATTAGGGAAACCTTGGGCTTTAATCGTTTCTAATTGCGCCTGCGTTTTGTCCCTATCACCTGCAAAATTGCGAATCAACAAAGTAAATTGATTGCCCGTTAAAACACCACGTTTGAGTTTGCGCGGGTGGCGCAGGGTTTGTAAAACTTTGATGTTTTGGGTTTCTAGTGTTGACCAATCGGGGGCAGCTTTGCCGGGTAGCCAAACGCTAAACCACTGGGTTGTGATGGCATGACGGTCTTTTAACCCTGCAAAACCAATATCCCGTTGTCTTACCCCTGCGATTCTAGCCAGAGCGCGGGCAACGTATTCAGTGTTTTCACCTGTTTTTTGAATGTGCAAAAAAACGTGTTCGCCATGACCTTCCGGTTGAAAAGGCAATATTTCTTCCACGATAAAATCAGCAGGAACCGTTTTGATGTTGCCTGTTGCCGCAGGAAAGCCACAGGCATAAGCCCAAGTAGGGAGTGTATAAGACACGGTTATTCCAAAGAGTTGGGGGGATTTTAAAGTTACTAAGTAGTAAAACAAAAGTTTTGGAATGCAAAACCTAGGTTTTGCAGTCCCTCTAGCAAATAAAATGTACAAAAACTTTGTCTCACTTACTTATTTGTTACTCAATTATTTTTTCTTCAATATCGCTATTGCCCAAATTATCCCGCCAGCTAATGGTGACTTTATCACCCACTTCACCGCCTTTCAGCAAAAAGGCAAAATAAGGATTTTTTGACACGCCCGCGCCTAAACTGCTACTCACGACAATTTTGCCATTGTGCGTAACGAATAATTCTTGAATAAAATGGGCAGGAATGAGTTTGCCTGTTTTAGGGTCTTTATTCCGCCCTGTTTCCATGGGATGTGAAATCAAGGTTCTGATTTGTGTTCCATTTTCCAGTCGTTTCATGCGAATGTTGATGCTCGACATTTTAACCTCCACAGCCGCCAATGGTGACTTTTACGGTTTGTTGTATTTTATACAGTTGCCCAGCGGCTTTAGCCACCACGACAACCTCCGAGGTTTCAGACAGTTTGACATGAAGAGAAGCTGTCGGCTCAACCTGTGGGGATAAATTAAACACCGCCACCAGCGGCACGGGATTTTTTTCAACAAACACAAAAAACTGTTCCACTCTTTCTAATGTGGTGTTAATCGTTAATGGAACAACCGCGCCATTTTCAGCAATGCTCGGTAATTTAAGTTCTATTTTGTCCGTTACCTCAATTTGGGTCACGTCTGGAATGCTAAAGCTTTTTTGGATGCTTTCATCAAAAGTTCCCAGTGAAAACAAATTAGCCATCCATTCGGCTTGGGTTTCAATCGGTGCAATTAGGCTAGTTGCCGCGCTAAAACTGTAGGCACTCAGTGCTAATGAGGTTTTTAGAAAAGCACGGCGTTTACTAAAGCGTGGGTTCGTCATTTTAAGCTCCAATTATTTTTCAGCCGTTATGGCACACGCCACAGATAATCGACAACCGCATCAATATCGTCACGACTGAGAATTTTATTTTTACCAAACGGCGGCATACTGGTCTGTGGATTAAATTGGCTGGCATCCCAAATAAAGGCGCGTAATTGTGCTTTATCGGCAAAACGGTTGGGCAAAGCGGTCAGTTCAGGACCAATAGTCCCTGGACTGTCACCTTCTGCAATCCGATGACAGGCTAAACAATTGCCCAATTCAAAAGTAAAGGCAACTTTTTTGCCGCGTTCTTCATCAGCGACAGCCAATGAAGAAAACAGTAGCAGGTAAAAAGTGAAAAAAATGGCTGGCATAGTTAAACAAACAAAGGTTGATAGGCACGCGCCGCTTGTTCGGGATGATTGGAAAAAACGCCACCAATCACCGCTAGCACATCCGCACCTGCGGCAAGCAAGCTTGCGCCATTTTCAGGCAAAATCCCACCGATAGCGACAATCGGTAAGCTCAACACCGCTTTGGCTTGTTGCAAGGTTTCAAGCTGGGCAGGACTGGCTAAGGGTTTGGAGGATGAGGGGAAAAAACGCCCAAACGCCACATAGGTCGCGCCTTGCTGTTCAGCGGCAATTGCCAAGGGTAAATCGTTATAACACGACACCCCGATAATCGCCTGTTTTCCCAAATGGTGCCACGCACTGCCAATATCGCCATCGTGTTTGCCTAAATGCACACCGTCCGCGCCTATGGTTGCGGCTAAGTCTATATCGTCATTTATCAGCAAGGGAATCGTATATTCCCGACAAAGCCACAAGATTTTTTCTGCTAATTCAGGATGGCGGGCGCGATTTTTATCCCGATATTGGATAACCACCGCCCCGCCTTTTATCGCTTGCTCTACTTCTGTCAGCACTTGCACATCAGACTTGTGGTCTGTTTGGGTGATGGCATATAAACCAGAACCAGGGAACATCATCTGTTACGCCTCAACCCAAAAAAAGCGTTGCGGTTTATATTGCCCTTTACCAATTTGATACGCCGCTTCCAAAGAATTCCAAGTGTAATCTTGCGCTTCGGTAATGGCAGAAAAAGTATCCAACCCTTGTGCCATCAGTCCTGCAATGCTGCTGGCTAATGTACAACCTGAGCCATGATAATGATAGGGTAAACGATCCCAACGGAATATTTCGGTTTTTTGCGGCTCATAAAACAGGTGATTTTCAATCACCGCCGTTGGCTCATCTGCGCCTGTAATTAATACATAATCACAGCCTTTTTCCAATAAAGCCGCCCCACACCCTTGTGTTTCAGAAAGTCCTGTTAAAGCACGGGCTTCTTGCGTATTGGGAGTTAAAACGGTGGTATGCGGCAATAGCAAGGTATTAATGGCTTCAAGCAACGCACTATCACTTAAAGACGCACCGCCCCCTGCGGCTAAAACAGGGTCAAACACCACAGGAATGGTTGGATGTTGTTGTAAAATTTGGGCAATTGCCTGTGCTGTTTGAAAATGCCCGACCAGCCCAATTTTAATCACTGCCACCTGCATATCCGCAAGTAAAGTATTGGCTTGGCTGATAATATTTTCAGGCAATTGCGGCAGCATTTTTTTCACATTTTGCGAATCTTGTTCTGTGAGCGCGGTAATCACGCTAATACTGTGGCAATGATGGCTGCTGAGGGTTTCAATATCGGCTTGTATCCCCGCGCCGCCGCTGGGGTCGTGACCTGAAAAAGACAATACGACAGGATAAAGTTTTGACATAATGACACACTTGGAAAATTAAAAAAGTGGCTAAGAATACCATGCGGAAGGAAAAACCTACACAGCTTCTCACCTGTTATAATGAGGAAAATTGACTAAAAACGCCTTGTCGCCTTAGGAGAAAATATGAGGTTTATTGCTGCATTACCTTGGAACTTTGCCATTATTGTGGCTCTTATCTTGTTGGAACAAACCAAAATGCCAATTGATGGCATTGCTGAAAAAGCCTTATTTATCCTCTATTTATTCGTGCTTATTTTAGGTTTTATCAACAGCTCTACTATTACAACACACAATTTCACTTGGCTGATTATCCATTCAGTTTTGGCGGTTGCCGTGATAAGTGGTTTTGTAAGCTATTTGTATTGGGGAACAGCGACAGGCGTTGATTTTATCTATTGGATCGGTTTAGGCATTGTGCTGATTAATGCCATTATTTCCCCGATTAATAGTTTCAAATCGGCATTAAGAGATTATCAAGCCCATGATTCAGAATAGCCCTTTTAAAAAAGTGAGCAGAACCTAGCCATGAAACGCTTTTTTTATTTTGCCTTTTTAATCGCTTTGCTCGGCTTATGCTGGGAATATCCGATTCTGTATCCGTTAAAACTGTTAGTGGTGTTTTTTCACGAATCTTCACACGCTTTAGCCACGCTTTTAACGGGCGGACAAGTCAAAGAATTTGTGATTAATTCACAGCAAGGCGGTCACGTTATTTCCCAAGGCGGCAATCGTTTTATTATTTTATCCGCAGGCTATATCGGCTCATTATTATGGGGGGTGGCAATTTACAGCGCCAGCGTCAAAAGCCTGTACGATAAAACCATTATGGGCATTTTAGGTGTAAGCATTTTGTTGATTACCATCGTGCTATCAAGCTCTCTGTTTAGCTGGGTATTTGGGCTGTTCTCAGGCGGGGCAATGCTGGTAATGGCGCGGTTTTTAGCCGATGAATACAATGATTTTGCTTTGCGTATCATAGGCTTGACCAGTATGTTGTACGCGCCGTTGGATATTTACAGTGATACCATTTCACGGCGACATTTACAATCGGATGCTTATTTTTTAGCCGAACAAATCGGCGGAACAACGCTACTATGGGGCAGTATCTGGATACTAATTAGCCTGCTGGTCATTTTTTATTGTTTACGCTGGGCATTAAACCAACCGCACCATTAATCCTGTTGGGTAATTTCACTGTGTAAGGCGCGAAATTCCTCGGTTAATTTATGCAACGGGGCGTAATGAATCAACGGTTTTGAATGGGTATGCGACTCGCGCACTTTCACCGAAGGCGAAATTTTTGCATTCAATATCCGATGCCCTTCTTTTAATAATTCTTCCACTAATTGCGCAGGTAAATTCGCTTGCCGTTGAAATTGATTGACCACAATCCCTTCGATTTCCAAATTTTGATTATGATCGGCTTTAATTTCTGCTAACGCCTGCATTAAAGAATATAACGCATCTTTGGCAAACGCATCACAATCAAACGGAATTAAACATTTGTCTGCGGCAATTAAGGCCGATTGGCTGTAAAAATTTAAAATCGGCGGGGTATCAATATATATCGCATCAAATCCCTGCAAATTATCCAAGGCTTCTTTGAGTTTAAAAATTTTATGCCGTGATTCCAAGCGCGATTGCAGCGGTTCTAAATCAGGATGTGAGCCGATAACGTATAAATTAGGAAACGGCGTTTCCTGCACAAGGCTTTCTAAGCCAATAGATTGTCCACCAAACAACCCTAAGCTTAGGCTGTCTTTAAAAAATAAGGCAATGGTTTTGTTGGCATCGGCAATTTTTTCACCCAACAAATATTGACTGGCATTACCTTGTATATCAAGGTCTATCACCAAGGTTTTTAGTCCTTCAACCGCACTAATGGCGGCTAAATTACAAGTAATCGTTGATTTGCCAACGCCGCCTTTTTGATTAAAAATGACCCTGCGCATGGTATTCTCCGTGAAATCAAATAGATAAACTTTTCATTATAAGCATTAGGGGAGCAATATCAACTGCGGATAAACACTTTTGCTTTACAGCTAGGACATTCTGGAATTTGGCTGGTGGATTTAAAAGCAATTTCTTTACCACATTCTTCACAGACAAACGTACCCGGGCCTGTAATATCACCGCTTTGATAGGTTTGATGATTTTTTGCTTGTTGCTCTAACAATGCCAATTCCAAGCGGGTTTTATCAGCGAGTTCCATAAACGCATCCAGCGCGAAATCTTCAATTAAATCAATATCAAATTTTAACCATTCTGAGAAAGAGCTGTCGCTATTGGAGTGTAAATTTTGTGCCGCATGGTCTATATCGCGTGTCACATAGTCAGAAACTTGTTCCATTTCTGTTTCACTTAAATCGTTACTATCAACGGTTTTACCTTTGGCAATCGTCAACGCCGCAGCGGTTGAATGATCAGTATCGCCCATTGTTTGATATAAATGCTGAATCAATGTGTTGTAAGCTTGGATAAATTTATCGGTATTCATTGAGAGTTCCTAAAAAAGCGGATGCGTTAAATTCAAGTAATAGAGCGGTATTCTAACGCTTTTGCCCAATAAATGAAGCGATAGGGTGTAAATTTAAATTATTCTCTGGCATAGATTCTGCTTTAATGTTAGCAATAAATTCTTAAACGGTGACTATTACTATGAGCCTGAGTCCTATTCATACCACCTGCCCTTACTGTGGAATAGGCTGTGGTGTCATTGTTACGCAAACACCTGACGCTTTAGCTTTACACGGCGATAAAAACCATCCTGCCAATTTTGGACGACTCTGTTCTAAGGGAGTCGCATTGGGCGAAACCTTGGCCTTAACAGACCGCTTATTACACCCTCAGGTTAATGGACAAGTGGTTTCATGGGATAACGCGCTCGAGACAGTGGCTAGCAAATTTCAAGAAACCATCCGCCAACATGGTGCAGACGCAATTGCTTTTTATGTTTCAGGACAGCTTTTGACCGAAGATTATTATGTTGCCAATAAACTGATGAAAGGCTTTATCGGCTCGGGCAATATCGACACCAATTCACGGCTGTGTATGTCTTCTGCGGTTGCCGCACATAAACGGGCTTTTGGTGAAGATATTGTGCCGTGTAATTATGAAGATGTAGAACAAGCGGATTTAGTGGTGTTGGTTGGTTCAAATACCGCGTGGTGTCATCCTGTATTATATCAACGCCTGAAAGCGGCTAAACAACAACGCCCTGCGTTAAAAGTGGTGTTGATTGACCCGCGCCGCACCGAAACCTGTGAAATTGCTGATTTACATTTGCCTTTACAAGCAGGCAGTGATGCTATTTTATTCAATGGCTTATTAAATTATTTACGCTATGAAGAGTGCTTGAATTTTTCATTTATCAAAGCCCATACCGAACACTTTACTCGCGCAATGCACGCAGCACAGGACTCTGCTGGCTCGATTTCAGAAGTTGCTTTTTTATGTGGCTTAACCGAATCAGCGGTAACTGCGTTTTTTCAGCTATTTAGTCAAACTGAAAAAACCGTCACGTTATTTTCACAAGGAATTAATCAATCCAGTTCAGGAACAGACAAAGCCAATAGCCTTATCAATTGCCATTTAGCCACAGGGCGAATAGGCAAAGTCGGCATGGGGGCATTTTCTATAACAGGACAACCCAATGCAATGGGTGGGCGCGAGGTGGGTGGTTTAGCCAATATGCTTGCTGCTCACACCGATTTTACTCCCACAGACATCGACAGGGTGCAACGCTTTTGGCACAGTCCTATGATAGCCAAACAAGCAGGCTTGAAAGCCGTGGATTTGTTTTCTGCCCTCAAAGAAGGAAAAATTAAAGCTCTTTGGATTATGGCAACCAATCCAGCAGTAAGTTTACCTGATGCTAATTTAGTGCGTAGCGCGTTGCAAAGCTGCCCGTTTGTGGTAGTGTCTGATTGTGTACAAAATACCGATACCACCCGCTATGCTGATGTGTTATTGCCTGCGGCTACTTGGGGTGAAAAAGACGGTACAGTAACCAATTCAGAACGCTGCATTTCCAGGCAACGCGCCTTTTTACCCTTACCCGCACAGGTTAAACCCGATTGGTGGATTATCTGCCAAGTCGCACAACGCTTGGGGTTTGATGATGCTTTTAATTATGAAAATCCTGCCGCTATTTTTAAAGAACACGCCGCCTTATCAGGGTTTGAAAATAAGGGCGAACGGTTATTTAATATCAGTGAGTTAGCGAAAATCAGTGCAGCGGATTATCAAAACCTACAACCAATACAATGGCCTATTCGTAATGGACAAGGAACGGCTCGCCTGTTGAGTGATAACCATTACTCCACCCCCAGTGGTAAAGCGCAGTTTGTCGCCATTACCCCGCGCCTTCCTGTTCATCCAACCAATCCAAGCTATCCCTTTAGCTTGAATACGGGGCGATTGCGTGACCAATGGCACACGATGACACGGACAGGAAAAACCGCCCGTTTAATGGAACACACACCTGAACCTTTTGTTGCCGTACATCCACAGGATGCGCACGCCTTAAAACTATCAACAGGCTGTTTAGTAAAAGTAACAAGTCAATGGGGAGAAGCCATTGTTCGATTACAAATAAATGACGAGCAATCACGCAACAGCGTTTTTATGCCGATTCATTGGAATGAGCAATTTGCCAGCGCGGGCGTTGTAGGGCGAGTAGTCAATCCTGCTGTTGACCCCATTTCAGGACAACCTGAATTAAAACACACACCCGTGCATTTACAAGCCTACATCCCTGCATGGCAAGGGTTTGTGTTATCACGCCATGCCTTGACTTTAACGGCGCAAGATTATTGGGTAATGGCGCGGGAAGAGCAGTTTTTCCGTTATGAATTAGCAGGAAAAACCGTGCCAGAGAATTGGCAGCAATGGGCAATCACCCTTTTCAATAGCGATGGCGAATGGTTAGAATTTAGTGCTAAAAACAATACTCGGCATCTCTTGGCTTTACTTCAAAATCAAACTTTACAAGCGGTGTTAGTTATTGCAGACAGTTTTGACTTGCCGACTCGCAGTTGGTTGAGTCAACTTTTCAGTAAAGACCGTTTAGAGGAGTCAGACAGAAGAGATTTGTTAGCAGGTAAAACTACCGTGGGTGCAGAAGAGGCGGGTAAAACGGTGTGTGCCTGTTTTGGGGTAGGCATTAACACCTTACGCACCGCAATTGCAACGCAAAATTTAGC
>JAIFMS010000154.1 GCA_020048335.1 Methylococcaceae bacterium
CCATCAAAGAGTCGTCCGATGCTGCTGGTCAACGGACAATTGAGGGATTTTTTTAGCATTGCATGAAATAAAGACTGCTCATTGAGGGAAAAAGCGGTTAATAAAGGCGCGAACTCGCCACTAAATAATGCTTCACCATAACAGCCATACAGCAATCCTAACGCAATCCGGCGCGGTTCTTTAATCGCTTGAAAACCACCGATTAAGGGAAATGGGCGTACACTGGCGAAACGTTGCCAACCGCTGGCGGTGATACTAAAAAATTCTCCGCCCCACAGTTGTTTATCCGTACCCAAACCTGTGCCATCCCAAGCCACCGCCAACACGGGCGGCGGTAAAGAATGCTCTGCCATACAGGAAAGGGCGTGGGCATAATGATGCTGCACGGTTTGCACGGGCAACGCTTGCTGGTGCGCATACTGACTGCTGACATAATCAGGATGCGTATCACACAAAATTTGTTGCGGTTGGCAGGCATAAAAATGGCTTAAATCTGCTATTGTTTGGCTAAAATGTTGCCGCGTTGCAAGAGCGGTTAAATCGCCAAGATGTTGGCTAAGAATTACTTGCTGCTTTTGCGCAATCGCCACGGTATTTTTTGTTTGCCCCCCCACCGCTAACACAGCAGGCAAGGTGTAATTTAAGCTTATCGGGGTGGGAACATAACCCCGCGCTCGGCGCAACACCGTAGCCTTACCTGCAATCACCCGCACCAGCGAATCATCTAAGGCTCTTAAAATCGGTCTGTCATGGCAGAGAAAAAAATCAGCAATCCCTGCCAAAGCTTGCATCGCTTGGCTGTTATTAATGCAAATTGGTTCATCCTGTAAATTACCACTGGTTGCCACTAATGGCGCATTCATTGCATGACTCAGTAGATGATGTAATGGCGTATAAGGCAGCATTAAGCCTAACAACGCTTGCTGTGGTGCAACAGCGGGGGCAAGGGTTAAGCCTGTTTTTGCCTTGCTTAAGACAATTGGCGCAGCCGCTGAGGTTAATAAGTGCCGTTCCACTTCGGATAACTGACAGAGTTTTTCTGCTTCGGCTAATGAAGCAACCAGCAAGGCAAACGGTTTATCAGGGCGGTTTTTTCGTTGTCGCAATTGCAATACCGCTGCTTGATTGCTCGCATCAACCACTAATTGAAACCCGCCAATACTTTTCAGTGCGACAATTTTTCCAGCTTGCAATTGCGTGATGGCAAACTCCCACGCGCTTTGTTGTGAGGCGATTAACCGCCCTTGGGCATCGTGCAAACGTAACTGTGGCCCACACTGATGACAGGCAATGGTTTGTGCATGAAAACGCCGGTCAGCAGGATTTTGATACTCTGCGACACACGCAGGACACAGTGGAAACGCCTGTAATGTAGTATTGCAACGGTCATAGGGCAGTTTTTGCATCAGACTGTAGCGCGGGCCACAATGACAACAACTGATAAAAGGATGTAAATAACGCCGATTGCTGGGGTCAAATAATTCTGCAACGCAATCGGGACAAATGGCAATATCAGGACACACAAAGAACGATTTTTCATTGTCGTTCTGCAAACTGGTTCGCAATCGAAAGCCAGTTTGGTTTAACACAGGAATTTGTTTTATCTTAAGTTGGGTAATTTTGCCACAGGCGGGAACTTGGTTTTGTAAAGCGGCTAAAAACGCGCTTTGCTGTTCGGGTTGCCCTTCAATTTCTATTACAACGTGCTGATTATCATTGGCGACCCAGCCTGTTTGCTGATATTGCATTGCCAATCGATAAACAAACGGGCGAAAACCTATCCCTTGTAATAAGCCTTGCAAATGCAGCGCCAGACGTTTTTGATTTAACACAGTCGTTTATTAAAATAAGTCCCAAACAGGCTGACTGTGTTCGGGTAGCGGGGCTAATCGGCCTAATTCCAACCACGGATTTTTAGGGTTATGAAAATCAGAACCGACAGAGCAAGCCAAGGAAAATTGTTGTGCCAACAGCGCGGCGCGTCTCACTTCATCAGGATTTGCGCGTCCTGTCACCACTTCAATTCCGCGTCCACCACAGTCTTTAAAGGCGGTTAAAAAGCGTTTCATCCAACTCATGGTTAAATGATAACGCATTGGGTGCGCTAATACCGCTACGCCGCCTGCGGCATTAATCCAACTCACCGCTTCGTCTAAACCTGCCCAAGTGGTTGAAACATAAGCGGATTTTCCTTCTGCCAGATAAGTATCAAAAGCCGCTTGTTCAGACTCAACATACTGCTGTTGACATAAAAAATCGGCAAAATGACTGCGGGTAATCATCCCTGTTTGTCCTGCGGCTTGGGTTACTGCGGCAAAAGAACCAAAAATTTTCTTTTTTTCCAACAGGTTAGCGATTTTTTCTACCCGCGCCCAGCGTATCGCTTGAATTTTAGCCATGCCTGTCATTAATACGGGGCAATCAGGGGCGATATTTAAACCAACGATATGAAAACAGTGTTTATTCCATGTGACTGATAACTCAATCCCATTAATTAAATTTATTCCAAGCTGTTGCGCGGCTTGCTGGGCTTGGGCTAATCCTGCGGTGGTGTCGTGGTCAGTCAAGGCTAAATGCGAAACCCCTTGTGCAGCGGCGCGTGCCACCAATTCACTGGGGGATAATGCGCCATCTGAACTGCGTGAATGGCTGTGTAAATCGTACTGTAAAGACATGGTAGTTACCAAGAATCGGCTTTAGATTGGGCTTGTTCTGCCCCTGAACTATCTTGTTGCAAACGCCGCGCTTGCGCAATTAATAACCAGCATTGTTTTTTTAAGGCAGTATCCCCTGCGGCAAGTAAATCGGCTTTTTTAGCCAAATCTTCTGCCAAGCGGGGTTGGGATTGTTTTAAACGCAATTGCGCTAATTTAAAGGTCAATTGTCCATCGCGTGGACTAATCCGCAACGCCCGTTCCAGCATTACACTGGCAGAGCCTAAATCGCCTGCATTGCTGTGTTTTTCAGCATTCATTACCAAATCACTAATGGCATCGGCGGCGGGGTCTATTTTCACTACGGGTGGGGTTATTTCAACCACGGGAACCATGACAGGCGTGACAGCGGTTGGAAAATTAGGTGAAACAGCAGTGGGATTGGCATCGGTTATTTCTTTTTCAGAAGGCAAGTGGGCAGATTTTTCAGGGATGACAGGCGGATAAGAAGGCTTTGTTACCACCGTGGGGCTATTTTTAAGCACAGGCTGACTACAGGCAGTGAGCAATGTACAGACAGCGGGTAGTAAAAAGCGATGTTTTAGCATATAAAATCTCCCGAATAAAAGCCTATGAAGCGATAAAACCTAAGTAATTAATCAAAAGTTATCGGGTATTACTAAATCCCCCTAGCCCCCTTTAAAAAAGGGGGGACTCCCTCCTTTTGTAAAGGAGGGTTGGGGTGGATTTCAAAATGAGGAGACCTGATAACTTATATGTTTCTACCTACTGGTCTAAACCAATAAAATCCCAAATATCTTCGGCAACGGTATTATTAACCCCTTCAATGATAGGCGGTCCATCGGGATAATTTTGGGCATAAATTTTTTGAGTATCCGCCGCCAAATCCAATAGCCCTAAATTGGTGTAGGCTTCAATCATCACATCCAACGCATAAGGCACAGCTGGGGTTCTTTGATAATCTTTGACCACAATTGTGGCACGATTGATCGCCGCCATATACGCCCCACGTTTTAAATAAAAGCGTGCCACATTCAATTCATAACGGGCTAAATGGTTGCGTAAATCCAACATCCGCTGTTGCGCATCGGGTAAATATTGACTTCTAGGAAAACGTCTCACTAATTCTAAAAAATCAGCATAAGCTTGTTTAGCACTTCCTGGGTCACGTTGTGTACCATCGGTTGGGATAAATCGGCTCAAGAAAGTAATATTGCGGGTGTAATTGACCAATCCTTTCAAATAATAAGCGTAATCAATATGCGGGTCGCGTGGATTAATTTTAAGAAAACGCTCTACTGCCGCCAATGCAGACTCTGAATCTTCATTTTTATAGTAAGCATAGGCAATATCAAGTTGGGTTTGTGCCGCATATTCACCAAAAGGATAGCGACTTTCTAAGGTTTCATACAATTGAATCGCTTTTTGATAATTTTCCTTAGTCATCGCGGTTTTGGCTTCATTGTAAAACTTATCCGCCCCCCAATCACTGTATTCATCGATTGTTTCAGAGCGACTTGGGGTATCTGAGGTCAGACCTTTTAGTGTTTCGCAGCCCTGCAAAAACAGGCAGAACAGACAGATGGAAAAAATTTTTACGAAAATTAATCGCATACTATTAATGACACGTTGTAAGATTAGGGGTTTTCCTGCCTGATTATATGCGGCAAGCCGTAGATTATTAGGCGTGAGTATAACTTAAATTGTATAAATTATCATGGCTATATTGACAGAAACAGTGCCTGAGAGTATGGCTGGAATGCGATTAGATCAAGTGCTGGCAAGCTTGTTTAACGATTATTCGCGCAGCAAATTGCAAACTTGGATTAAAGCAGGACGAGTGCAAATTGATGGACAGACTTTAAAAACCCGCGACAAACTTTATGGTGGTGAGGCGATTATTTTAGATGCCGAACCTGAAGTGGTGATGGAATGTGTGGCAGAAAATATCCCGTTAGAGATTATTTTTGAAGATAAATCTTTATTGATTGTCAACAAACCCGCAGGGCTAGTGGTTCATCCGGGAGCGGGAAATTGGTCGGGGACATTGCAAAATGCGTTGTTGTATCACGACAGTCATTTAGATGAACTGCCCCGCGCGGGGATTATTCATCGGATTGACAAAGACACCAGCGGGTTGTTGATGGTGGCAAAAACCTTGCAAGCCCATCATAGCTTAAGTGAACAGTTACAAGAGCGCAGCATTGTGCGGGAATATCTCGCCGTTGCTCGAGGCTGGATGACCGCAGGGGGAACGGTGAACGAGCCGCTCGGTCGTCATGCCAATGACAGAATGCGCCAAGCGGTACGCAGTGACGGTAAAGAAGCCATCACCCATTATCGTTTGATTGAACGGTTTGTCCGCCATACGTTTTTGCGCGTCAAATTGGAAACAGGACGCACCCATCAAATTCGGGTGCATTTAGCCCATATTGGCTATCCCTTAGTTGGCGATCCTTTATACGGTGGGGCGTTTAGAATGCCAGGAAAATGCGGTGAAGCTTTGGAACAGCAATTGCGAAATTTCAAACGGCAAGCCTTACACGCGGCAAAATTGGGTTTGCAACATCCTTTAACAGGCGATTATTTGGAATGGGAACAGCCGCTCCCAGACGATATGCAGCAACTCTTACAGGCATTGGCAGACAATGATAAATTGTAATTATTTAACCCCCGCTTGGAACGCGCCACCCACCGTTCATGCAGCGATGACCTTGCGGGGTGGTGGAGTCAGCAAAGCCCCGTTTGCTAGCCTAAATCCTGCTCTTCATGTTGCTGATGATTCAAGCGATGTGTTACGCAATCGCGCCTTGCTAAAAGAAAGGTTACAGCTCCCGTCTGAACCTGTTTGGTTAAATCAAACCCATAGCAATCGCGTGGTGTGCGCAGACCAACCGCCTACGGAAGCCGCTGATGCCAGTTTTACAGAACAATCTGGGGTGGTCTGTGTGGTGCTGACCGCCGATTGTTTACCCGTGCTTTTTTGCAGTAACGATGGCAAAAAAATTGCCGCCGTCCATGCGGGCTGGCGCGGTTTACAGGCAGGGATTCTTAGTAATACGGTCAGTGCGTTGCAAACCAATGATTTACAAGTCTGGCTTGCTCCTGCGATTGGTGCAAGCTGTTTTGAAGTTGGCACAGAGGTGCGTGAACTATTTAGCGATAAAAACCCTTTTTTTGCACAAGCCTTTGTTCCCAACGCTAGCGGAAAATGGTTAGCCGATATGTATCAATTAGCTCGACTTGAATTAGCCCAGCTCGGCGTGACGCAAATTGTCGGCGGTGAATTTTGTACGGTTAGTGACCCACAACGCTTTTATTCCTATCGCCGTGATGGACAAACAGGTCGCATGGCAACCCTTATTTGGAAAGACTAAAACATTTATGAATTTATTGTTACTGATTGTATTTTTCACCGCCGTGGGGGGGGTGTTAAGTGTTATTGCAGCTTCCTTATTTTTACTGCTTTCAGAAAAATGGCAAGAAAAAATCTTGCCACACGGCATTAGTCTTGCCACGGGGGCATTATTGACGGTTGCCTTTTGGGGCTTGATTCCTGAAGCGTTTGAGCAAGTCAACCCCGCACAATTTCAAGCGGTATCAGGGGTTATTTTGCTGGGGATTTTAGGATTTTTTATCTTAGAAAAACTTCTGATTTGGCGGCATTGCCATGCCAGTCATTGTCATGCGCACACTGAAGAAGCCCATTCGCACGACCACAGCTCAACAGAACAGCACAGCGCGGGAACGTTGATTTTAATCGGTGATGCGATACATAATTTTGTAGACGGAGTGTTAATTGGGGCGGCTTTTTTAACTGACCCGCAATTAGGGATTATGAGCAGTTTAGCCGTCGCAACCCATGAAATTCCGCAAGAAGTTGGGGATTTTGCCATTTTATTGCAAAGTGGCTACAGTAAGAAAAAAGCCTTAATTTATAATGTGTTAGCGAGTTTTACTACGGTCATCGGCGGGGTATTGGCTTATTTTGCGTTGGCCGATTTAAAAAGCTATTTACCGTATTTTTTAGCTCTAGCAGCTTCCAGTTTCATTTACATTGCGGTAGCGGATTTAATTCCTTCGTTACATGAAAAAACCGATATAAAAACCTCGTTACAGCAAATTTTCTTGATTTTAGCTGGGGTAGTGTTAATTGGTTGGCTACACGACATGGCGCACCATCTGGAAATTAAATCGCCTAACTCGCGGTAAAAACAGTTTAAAACCCACCCCAGCCCGCTTTTACGTTGTCAGAGGTTAATTTTAAAATCCACCCCACCCTCCTTTACGAAAGGAGGGCTTTCCCCTTTTGTAAAGGGGGATTGAGGGGGATTTTTTGACTAACGACTTATAAAAGGGAGCTAGGGAGGATTTAAACCGCTGGCAAATGCTGTTTAACGCATCAACCCTTGCAACAAGCCATTTAATTTATGCACAAACGCCGCTGGGTCATCCAGTTGTCCGCCTTCGCTTAAAATCGCTTGGTCAAACAAAATGCTAGTAATGTCGGCAAAACGTGCATCATCCTGCTCTTCTTTGATTTTTGTCACTAACGGATGGGTTGGATTAAGCTCAAAAATCGGTTTAGCATTTCCACCAAACATCCCTAAATTTTGCCCCGCTTCTTTCATAATCCGCGCCATATTCAAGCTCATATCATGCGCTTCTGTGACTAAACAGGCAGGCGAATCGGTTAAACGATGACTTAAGCGCACATCACTCACTTTGTCGCCTAACACCTCTTTAACCTGTTTTAGCACCGATTCAAAATCTTTGCTTTTTTCTTCCAGCTCTTTTTTCTCTTCTTCACTATCGAGCTTGTCTAAATCCAACTCGCCTTTAGCCACCGATTGTAAATGCTTACCGTCAAATTCAGTTAAATTCGATAACAACCACTCATCCACTCGGTCAGACATCAATAAAACTTCAATGCCTTTTTTGCGGAAAATTTCCAAATGCGGGCTGTTTTTTGCCGCTGAAAAACTATCCGCTGTGACGTAATAAATTTTTTCCTGTCCTTCCTGCATCCGGCTAACATAATCTTCTAAAGAAACATTTTGCGCCTGTGCATCGCTGTGGGTGGTGGCAAAGCGTAATAATTTAGCCACCCGCTCTTTATTTTTGTGGTCTTCAATCACACCTTCTTTTAAGACCGTGCCAAAAATTGACCAAAACGTCGTGTATTTACTGCCATCTTCGTCTTTTGCCATCGACTCTAACAGCCCTAAGACTTTTTTCACCGCACCCGCTTTAATCGCACTGATTTGTTTGCTTTGTTGCAAAATTTCGCGCGAAACGTTTAAAGGCAAAGCATCCGCATCAATCACGCCGCGAATAAAACGCAAATAACGTGGCATCAGTTGTTCAGCATCATCGGTAATAAACACTCTGCGTACATACAGTTTTACCCCGTGTTTGGCATCTCTGTCCCACATATCAAACGGCGCACGCGCTGGAACGTATAACAATAAGGTATATTCGTTCGTGCCTTCGACTTTGCTGTGAACGTGAGTCAGTGGGTCTTGATAATCGTGGGAAACGTGTTTGTAAAATTCGTTATACGACTCATCCGAAATTTCTTCTTTGGATTTTGCCCATAATGCAGACGCGCTGTTAATGGTTTCTTCTTCAACGCGCTCGGCTTCTGTTTCATTGCCTTCGTCATCTTTAACCGCTGAGACAACTTTGTCCATTACGATAGGCAAGGAGATGTGGTCAGAGAATTTTTTAACGATAGAACGCAACCGCCATTCATCTAAAAACTCGTCTTCATCGGCTTTTAAATGTAAAACAATTTCCGTGCCGCGCGTGGCTTTTTCAACTGTTTCTAAAGTGTAATCGCCTTCGCCAGCTGATTCCCAACGCACCCCTTCGGTGCTGCCTGCTTTGCGGGTTATTAAAGTGACTTTCTCAGCTACGATAAAAGCCGAGTAAAAACCGACCCCAAATTGCCCGATAAGTTCGCTGTCTTTGGCTTGATTGCCCGTTAAAGATTCAAAAAATTGTTTTGTACCTGATTTTGCAATCGTGCCGATATGTTCTTGCACTTCAGCGCGGCTCATGCCGATACCGTTATCAATTACGCTAATGGTGCGGGCTTGTTTATCAAACGCTAACCGAATTTTTAAATCGCTGTCGTTTTCGTACAAACTACCATTTGACAACGCTTCAAAACGCAATTTGTCCGCCGCATCGGAGGCATTAGAAATCAACTCGCGCAAAAACACTTCTTTATTGCTGTATAACGAATGAATCATCAAATGCAGTAAATGTTTAACTTCGGTCTCAAAGCCTAGGGTTTCTTTTTTTGCTTCAACAGTCATCGTGTGTCATTTCCTCTTAAAATTAAATAAAGTGATGCAGAGGAAAATGGGGGTGGGATTATTTTTTTCAAGTGAGAAAAGAGCCAGAGTGGATAAGCAGGAAGGCGAGAGCTTTAATGTTTTAAAATCCACCCCAGCCCTCCTTTAAGAAAGGAGGGAGAGATAAGCCCCTTTTTTAAAGAGGGGCGCTGAAAGCGGGGGGATTTGT
>JAIFMS010000169.1 GCA_020048335.1 Methylococcaceae bacterium
TAATCCGTAATGTTCACTTAAGTTATCGAAAATAGAAAACATTTGATTTAATAAATTCACCAAATGGTCAGGTGATGTTTTAGCCGAAAGCTTAGTAAAGCCGACAATATCGGCAAATAAAATCGTGGTTGCATCAAAGCGGTCGGCAATAATAACAGGGTCTTGTTTCAAGCGTTTGACAATACTTTTGGGTAAAATATTATGCAATAACGTGTCTGAATATTTTTTTTCTAAGGCTAATAGGCGTTCGGCTTGTTCATAATGGCTAGAGATATAATAAGAAAAGCCGATTAAAAAAAGCAACGTGCCTAAATTGAAAGAAAGTTTAAAGAGAATTAATAAACTATCGGGAACTTCTAAGAGCGGTTGATTGGGGAAATAAAAATAAATTTCAGAGAATATAAAAACAAAGACTGATAACTCAATAATGGCATATTGATATTTTTTCTCTGATTGAGGATAAATAAAAAAAGCGGTCATAATAACCAGTAATAAAAAAAACTGCGCATTAACCTCATTACCTAAGGCTAATATATGCAAGCCAATATGCGCAATCCCTGCTAAATTAAATAACAGCCGTGCGGCTAAAAAGCGCGATTGATAATTTAGCCAAAGAACACTAAAAAAAGCCGCTGAAATAACGCATAAACAAACCATCAGCCATAGCGTTATTGGGTAATAGGGAATTTCAATGGCAAAATAAGTCAATGAAATCAGTCCGCTAAATGTTGTTAGTGCATTTAAGAGCTTGATATGTTTAATATCTATTTCTTCCAAAGTCGTAATGACACCCAGAGTTAATAATGTATTCCACAATGTTTTCATAATTTTTTATTTAAGTAGGAGCGAATTCTTTGAAAACTATCCAAGCATCGCTTGTTTGAGTTGCATTAAGGCGGTCAAATCAAGTGACGAAGTACGTTGCTGCTGCTGGCATAACGCACCCCGAAAACCTAAATAATCGGCTTTAAGTGGTAATAAGCTTGGCAAATCAGTCAAGCGCAAAGACCCTGCTAATCCACACAGTAACTGTTTTGACTGGGCTAATGCCACAAAGTTGCTTAATTCTGTCAACGGCATTATTTGCAATAAAGAGCCACGTTTTTTGTCCATCGTGTCGAGCATTACCCCTGTAAAACCGACATTTTTTAGCGTTGCAAGCAAGGAAAAATCAAGCGATGCATCGGCAAAAAGCACCGCAATCAAGGAAAACTGTTGGGCAAGCGGAGTCAGTTTTTTTAAAGTAGCGACACTATCACCATTTGGAAAAATTCCAATTTTGACATAATCAACTCCCGTGTTTGCCATGTGTTCAACCGCGTCATAAACCCGCTCAGGCTGCATAGGTAAATCACCAACGGTAGCACTGATTTTGGTGATTGCAGATAAGGCTAAAACAATCTCCTGCACGACACTGATTTCCAACGCCCCCAAAGCACCGTGCGCCGGTTGTTTGAGGTCAATAATATCTACCCCCACTTGCTCAACCATTAAGGCTTCTTGCAAATTTACCACACTGGCTAGCATCCTGCTCATCCGTTTGTCACCTTTGTTTTCCGCGCTTCAATGGCGGTCATAATCCAATGCCACGCTTCTAATTCAACGGCACTTGCGGTTTTTTCTAAGCCGATGCGTAAATAAGCCAATTCGCTGTCCACTTTTTCCCAAGGCAACCACTCTATCCGACTGAGTAAAATCGCCGCTTCCAAGACGGCATATTGTGCGCGGTTAAAGCCTTTAAATGGCGCGTGATTGGCTTGGTGTATCACCTGACAAATAAGTTTAGGGCGCACCGCATCTTCTTCGATACGCACTAATTCAACTTCACTATGAGCCAAGGTATTGACCAATACTTTACCGTTAATTTGCACAGCGTTTTTCACTGCCCAGTCACGCCGACCTGTGAGGCAACCTGCAAAAATGCGCACATCATCCGAATAATTAATCACCGCAACACCACTGGCTAATATATTTGTTAGGGTCGTAGACGGTTTAAATGGCAAAATAATCAACGCATTATCGGTGACATGAATGCCCATCGGTGCAATATGAACCTGACCTGCTTCATTCAAGGTGGTGACAAGGGTTTCTTGAATCATTGCTGTTCTTACCCTAACAAATTATCTAAAACCATCATAATAATAAACCCTGCTAACAGAGAAAAAGTGGCATAACGCGAGCGACCTTTAGAGTGGGTTTCGGGGATAATTTCTTCACTAATCACAAACAGCATCGCTCCTGCGGCAAAGCCCATTGCAATGGGTAAAATCGGTTCAAAAACCGTGACCATCGTGACACCTAACAAACCGCCAATCGGTTCAACCAAGCCTGTTAAGGTGGCAATCCCGACTGCTTTGTATTTGTTATAGCCCAATGCGACCAATGGCAAGGCAACCGCTAGCCCTTCGGGGATATTTTGCAAGGCAATCGCAATGGCTAACACAATACCGTTTTTCATTTCACCCGAACCAAAGCTCACCCCCACTGACATTCCTTCAGGAAAGTTATGAATAGTGATGGCAACAATAAATAGCCACACTTTTTGCAACGAATCATGGCTGTGTTCAGAAACGGCATCAAAATGCAGATGAGGTAATTTTTTATCCGCATAATGTAAAAAAAACGCCCCGAGCAGAATCCCAAATGACACGGCGATTAAACCGTTGTGACTGTTGGGCCAAACGCTATTGCCCGCTGCCATTCCGGGGACTAATAAGGAAAAAGCCGTTGCCGCTAGCATTACCCCAGCCGCTGCACCGAGTAAGCTATTGAACAAGCGATCGGAGATGTTTTTGAAAAATAGTGCCGGCAACGCACCAATACCTGTGGCTAATCCCGCTAAAACACTGGCAAAAAAACCAATGACAACGACCTTGCCAAATAAGAGATAGAGCAAGCCAAAAACCAGCCCTTGTGAAAGTAAAAATAAACCGGCTATGACCGCCCATCGCTGCACAATGGGCAATGCCAGTAACTTTTGGTAATGAGAACACGCTTGGAGTTTGGCAAGTTGAGTATCAAAAAAGGATGCTTGGGTGATAAGAGTCATAACAGTTGCCTGATTAAAACGAAAGTTGCGTTATTATAGCGAAATCCGCTTGTTTTGCTTGATTAAAACACTAAACAGCCAGCAGAGCGTTAATTTGCACAAAGACCTCAGCAAACATGGCTTTGGTTAGCCGTTTGGTTTGCACGTTATAGCGACTGGTATGATAAGAGTCAACCAGATACCGCCCATCAGGTAGCGTGTGAACAGCGTTATGCGCAAATTTTGCACTAGTGATTTTTAACTGATAGGCTTTTAAAACCGCTTGATGAGCAATCGTTCCTAGTGCCAAAATAACCGCTTGTTTAGGTAAGGTGGTTAATTCAGCGGCTAAAAAAGGGTTGCATTGCGCAATTTCCTCGCCAGTGGGTTTGTTTTGTGGTGGCAGGCATTTTACTGCATTGGTAATGCGGGCATTTTTTAAGCGTAAGCCATCATTTGCGGCTACTGAAGTGGGTTGATTACTGTAACCAAATTCGTATAAAGCTTGATATAACAGCAAACCCGCATAATCACCTGTAAAGGGGCGACCTGTGGCATTTGCGCCGTGCATTCCAGGGGCTAAACCGACAATGAGCAACGCGGCATTTTTATCGCCAAACGGGGCAACGGGCAAGGCATGATAAGTGGGATATTTTTCCCTGACTTGCGTTAAAAAATCACTTAAGCGTGGGCATTGTTGGCAATGTAGATTAAAAATTTCGGTTGCAAGCATGGTGTATTTAGGTAAGGATTTAAGTAATAAAGAAGGATGCGCTGATAAAAGGTAGAATAGTTTACCCTGCTTAAGTGAGACAACGGCAACCTTACTTAAGCTGGTTTTAAAAAAATAATAATAAGGGGAACATAATGCAAGAATTTTTTCGACGTATCCTAACCTATATGTTAGATCAATACGGAACAGTATTGATTGTGCTAGCGGCAACGTCCAGTATTTCTTATTTGGTGCTGATTTATGATTTACAAAATCAAGAAGGTAACGCCACACTGGTAAAGTTAAGTACCGAACAAAGCCAAATTGTGCAACAGGTTAATTTTTATACCATGCAGTTGGCTCTTTCAACCACCCGCGCTTCAACTTTGGAAGCACAAGGCAAAATCACCAAAAGTTTAGCCCACTTGCAAGATACGCATGAATCCTTAAAAGCAGGCGACCGTTTTGTCCGCGATACGCAAGGGATTATTCGAGTGCGTGGTGTGCTTGCACCTGAATTGCAAGGCTTGTATTTTGAAGGTAAACAGCCTATTGACAATGCGTTACGAAGTTATCACCTTGCAGTGCGTCGTATCTTAACACACACGCCAGAGCAGTTGCGGCAAGACAGCTCTTCTTTAACCGCGTTATACACCCAATTATCGCCGCCGTTGCTAGCAGGATTAAATAAAGCGAGCGGGTATTATCAAAAACAAACCGAGGCGATGTTAAGCAAAACCAAAAGTATGCAAAACATTGTGTTTGCCATTAACTTAGCGGTATTGGCATTATTAGGAACAGGTTTGCTGCGCCCATTGGTACTGCGATTAAAAGAAAGCAACTTAAAAGTTGCCACCGAAAAAGCCTTTGCTGACAACGTGATTAATACCGCGCAAGCCATTATTATTGGGATAGACTCACGCGGGCGGATTGTTTTATTCAACAAATACGCTGAAGAAAGCACAGGCTGGGCAAAAGAAGATGTGTTAAAGCAAAACTTTTTCCAGCTTTTTATTCCACAGAATAATGAAAACACCTTAGAGCAGCTCTTCATTAATATGATGAATGGCAGCGTAGAATTTTCGGATGAATTAGAAACACAAATGCTGGTCAGCACAGGTGAAATCATCAATGTTATTTGGCATACCACTACCATTTTGCAGGCAAAAACCAATATCCCGCTGATGTTTTTAGCAACAGGATTGGATATTACCGAACGCAAACGAGCCGAACAAAATTTACAACGCGCTCATGCGGAAATGGCACTGCTCAGTACCCGCTTGCAAGATGAAGTAAACTTAGCCGCCACCTTACAACGCTCTATTCTGCCCGAGCCTACGATTGAATTACCTGGCATTCAAGGCAAAGCGAGCCTGTTGACCTCCAGTGAGGTGGGCGGTGATTATTATGATTATTACAAAACCAGTGGGCATCAAAGTGTATTGTTGATAGGCGATGTCAGTGGACACGGTGTTGCCGCAGGTACGATGGTCAGCGCGGCAAAAGCGGGGGTTTATCCGTTAATCCATGAAGGAATTACCAATCCCAGTGAAATTTTGCGTTTGTTAAATGAAACCATGCTGGCAACGGCGCAACAATCTTTGTTAATGACGATGGCGTGTGTCAGTTTTGATGCACAAGACGGCTCACTATTGTTTGCCAATGCAGGTCATGTTTTGCCGTATTTATGGCGACATCATTTACAGCAATGGGAAATGCTAGAAGCCTCTGGCTTGCCATTGGGAAAAAGCAGGGATGCCGATTATTTAACCTCCTCGGTTTCCCTAAAAATGGATGTGGGTGATAGATTATTTTTATTTACCGATGGTTTGGTAGAAGAAGAATCACCTACTGGTGAGGCTTTTGGCTACGAACGATTAGAAGAAATTTTAAGTCAATGCGGTGAAATTGACGCGGATGACATGAAAGAGTATCTGATGCAAGCGTTGGCTTTTCACTGTGAAACCGAGGCGTTTAGTGATGACGTAACGATTATGGTCATTACCCACAGCGATAGAATTAGTCAGGAAGTGGCAGGGGACATTTCAGATATTAGTGACATTATTCGAGTCAGCGAGGCATTTTATCGGCAAGGCGACCATCCGATTCCACGGATTTCCAGAGAATATGTGGTGTTCTTAGCGGAACGGGAATTCTCCGATTTATTGTCCCGGTTTAGCCATGACGGGATTTGTCGGATTTTGCCCAAACAGAATGCGTTTTGTAAACAACTAGGCTGGGATTTATTGCTCAGTCAACACCATGATACGCCGATTGATGATTTATATGCCTTGATGCCGCATCTCCCGCAGCATCGGCAATTTCAATTAAGCCACACCGATGACAAATTATTTATTATGGAAGAGATTTTATCGTGGCTGTCTGACCAAGGTGGCGTGTCGCAGGAACATTTAGACGCGCTAATGGTGATTCTCGATGAAATGACTGAAAACAGCTTGTTTGCTGCACCGCGCGATGGAAAAGGCGTGCCGTATTATCAAAAAGGACAAGCGCGGGAATTATCCGAACATGAGGAAGTGCGCATCAATGTAGCATTAGGCAATAATCAACTGGGCTTGATGATTACCGACAACTGGGGAACGTTACCCCCCTCGGTGTTTTTAAGAAATTTAGCCCATGCAATGGACGAAGGGGTTGAAGCGGGTGTCGGTGGCGCAGGACTTTACATGATGTGGCGGTTATCTGATTATTTTCAAATTCGGGTGCATCCGCAACACAAAACACAAGTGACCACGCTATGGGATTTGAATAGACCTGTTGATATGGACATTAATTCAGGTTTTCAATTTATTCACCATAGCGAATATGAACAAACCGTTCAGAACGCAGCGAGGGCATAATTCATGGCTATTTCAGATTCTCTTTCCATTCAAAAAAATTCCACTGCCGAACAGCCCTATCATTTTGATTGTATCGGCTCGATTGATGTTCATGCCAGTGCTGCTTTAGATGTGCTAAATGCCGTCCCTGAAAAATCACACGTTGTATTAAATTTTAAGCAAATCGAGCGGGTCAATTCGATGGGGTTGTCACTGCTGCTGAAAGTATTTGAAAACTGGGAAAGTCAAAGCATTACAGTTGAGGTGTTAAATCTTAATCGAATGGTCAGTATGCTATTTAAAATCACAGGCTTAGGACGATTTATTAAAGCGGGTGCTGTTTCATCTGCGATAGGCGCGGCAAAACAAATCAACCCACAAGCCCCGATTCATGCCGATGGTAAAAAGCCATTGTTTGCCTCAATAGGCGGCTTAAAAGACAAACTTAATTTTGTGGCAAGTCTGCAAACAGGACAGCAACTAACAGGCTGGTACTTGCTCAATACTTATTTACAACGGCGAATGCAACGGGCGATTCATTTTGAACAATCACAAGAAATGCAAAATGAAGCAGCGATTGATATTTTATTTGCTAAACCGTTTGAAGCCTGTTCTATCATCCAGCGACGTGGCTTTATTCCCCTAATGCGCCCGTTAGCCGAAGCGGATGAGGTGGTGCTTTTAACCCGTGCAGATGATGAAAGACAGTTAGCAGATTTTGCAGGAACGAGTGTTGTCACCGCCGCTGAAGACAGCTTTGTATATTTACTGGGACGGTTTTTATGTGATGAAAGTGGTTTGGATTCAAGCCAGTTTGCATTTCATTTTTCAGGCAATGAAATTAAATCGTTGCAAATGCTGCTGAAGAAAAAAGTCGATTTATTGTTTATGTTGAAAAAAACTTATCAAAGTTTGGCCTCATTCAGCCGAAATAATGTGCGTAAACTCGATGAAAGCAATACTGATTTTGCCTTTCATATTTTTTCCATTTCCCCGCAATTGACTGAAGAAGGCACGGTTTTAACAAAAATTCTCAAAGAAATGAGTGAAGATGAAACAGGCAAAGGCATTTTAAAAGACATTGAATTTCAAGGCTGGTGTCCTGTCGAAGCAGGAGAATTGGCGATGTTAAAGTCGGTTTTTGAACGCTATACGGTTAATAAAATGGCGGAAAATAAGCCATGATTTCGATTATTCAACGAGTCAGTCAAGCTAAAGTCAGTGTAAATAATTGCGATATTGGCTGTATCGAAACAGGGATTATGGCGTTAGTTGCGGTGGAAAAGCATGACAGCGAACAACAGGCACAACGGCTGTTAGAGCGAATTTTAAATTACCGAATTTTTGCCGACAGTGCTGATAAAATGAATTTAAGTTTGCGCGATATTCAAGGCGGATTATTGTTAGTGCCGCAATTTACTTTGGCAGCCAATACTAACAAAGGCAATCGCCCCAGTTTTGCCGCTGCGGCTAGCCCCGAACAGGGACGCTTGTTATTTTCCTATTTACAACAGCTGGCAAGAGAAACGTATTCGCCTGTGCAGTTTGGCGAGTTCGGTGCCGATATGGCAGTTTTTTTAATTAACAATGGACCTGTGACGTTTACCTTGACCAGTTAAATGAATTTTTCTACACAACCCCGAGGAAAGAAAATGAGTTTATTCGATACGCTGTTAGACCTAGCAAAAGAGCAGCTAACAGATTACCCGCCATCTGCAAAAAATACTCTGTTTGAAGAGGTAATGGGACTGTTTAATAGCACAGAAGTAGGTGGTTTGAGTGGATTACTGGAAAAAGCAAACAATGCTGGGTTGACTGAGCAAGTGGCTTCTTGGGTTGGACGGGGCGAAAACTTATCCGTTACAGGCGAGCAAATTCAAGGGGTACTTGGTTCTTCTTTTGTACAAACTATCGCTGAAAAAATGGGCGTAAATACGGCTGACGCGGCAAAAAGCTTGGCAAATTTAGTCCCACAAGTTGTGGATAAATTAACCCCCGAAGGACAGGTTTCAAAGGATAATGATTTCGTACAGCTGAGTTTGGCAGGTTTAACGCAATTGTTAAAAAATAAATAATCATTTGATTGTTAAAAAGTTATAAGAAAGTTGGATTCATAACCTCGATATTGGTGGTTCAATTCCACCCATCGCCATCACAAATAGCAAGGCTTAGAGGATTTATTTCTCTAGGCCTTTATTTATTACCTGTGTCTTTGAGGCGTTCCATTTTGGATATGCCAGCTTGCCTAAGTATGCTGCAAGTCATGTCAATGTTTTAACTTACACCATGCTGAAGCTGTTTTTTCCCTCACATTAACCGCGCTGCTATCCATAGCAACGCTATTTTGCCAAGCGATAGGCTGTTTATGTTATGTTGCGATTGAATTTGTAACATCCCTCACGTTCATAACTTTGCTGTTCTTGCTGTTGTGGTAAACGTTTTCTAAAACTCGACAATATTTTAAAGTGAAAAAATGATAGAACCAGATTGGGGCAATTTTAGGGCAAAATTTAAAGGCAGAGACCAACAAGACAAATTTGAATGGTTTTGTAAGTTATTATTTTGCAAAGAATTTAAGAAGCCACTAGGCGTGTCAAGCTACATAAATCAATCA
>JAIFMS010000132.1 GCA_020048335.1 Methylococcaceae bacterium
TTTCCAATAAAGTGCGCCATACAGGATTGCGTTTTGTTGAAAAACATAAAGGCATTGGCACTTATTCTGCATTAATTCAAGATACCAGTATGATTGCAGAAGGGATTGTGCAGAGTGTGTACTCGATTCAAAGTGCCTTAATGCTATTAATTATAGGTCTCTATTTAGCCGTTATTTCCCCTGTTGCTTTTTTTGCGGTTTTAATTTTAATAGCCGTTTCAATGCCGTTGTATTTAAAAGAATTTACCAAAACAACCGCAGAAATGCAAAAATCATCGCAAAAAGAAGGTGAGTTTTTAAGTTGTTTCAATTCAATTTTGCAAGGCTTTAAAGAGCTTAAATTAAATCAACGGGAAAATGATGAGGTATTTGGACAATTATGCGCGATTTCTGATGAAATGCAGGCTATTGCAGCAAAATCAAATATTAGCTTCATTTTTAACATGGTTTTTTCCAGTACCATTCTTTATGTCGTGTTATTAGTCACGGTTTTTATAGTCCCCAGCTATGCGCCAACCCACAGTGATGTGATTCACAGCATTACCTCCAGTATTATTTTTATCATGGGGCCTTTGGTCATGTTAGCAACAGGAATTCCTGTTTTTGCTAAAACCGATGACTCGATTAATCGACTCTATGATTTGGAACAAGAACTGGACGAAGCCAATATCGCCTCTTCTTATGGTGAAATTGCCAATCATTATCCTGCGTTTACACAATTTCAAACCTTAGCCATGCAAGATGTGCTATTTCATTATCGTGACCAAGCAGGTCAAAGTTTATTTACCTCAGGCCCTCATACCTTTACCTTACAGCAAGGGGAATTATTATTTATTGTTGGGGGTAATGGCAGTGGTAAATCAACTTTTTTAAAATTACTCACAGGCTTATATCAACCTGAAGAAGGCTCTCTTTATATTGACGGTGAATTAGTTGAACCGATGCAATATTTAGCCTATCGTGAATTGTTTTCCATTGTCTTTACCGATTTTCATTTATTCGATCAAGTTTATGGTTTACCTGATATAGAAGAAGCGCAAGTCAATTATTGGCTAAAAGAAATGAAATTGGAAAAAAAGACCCGCTTTTATAATCATCAATTTAGTAATATGAATTTATCAACAGGGCAACGAAAACGCTTGGCTTTTATTGTCGCTGTCTTAAGAAATCACCCGATTTGTATTTTTGATGAGTTAGCCGCTGACCAAGACCCGCAATTTCGCCAGTATTTTTATGAAAAAATTTTGCAAGATTTAAAAGCCCAAGGACGAACAGTCATTGTTGTCTCGCATGATGATGAATATTTTTGTTGTGCCGACCGAGTGTTAAAGCTTGATGAAGGGAAAATTAATTCATTGTGAGTAAGCTGCAATTCTCATTATGACTGATGTCAAAAACTAAATTGATTCAGGAACAGGAATTAGAGCATAAACTCAAGCATTTGCTACTCTATGCACAAACTTAAGATTCCGTGTGTGGTTATTTTGGATAATGCGCCCGTGCAAAACAGTGCGGCATTTTTGGAAAAATCTGAGGATTGGTATTCTTACGGTTTAAGCTTGCATTTTTTGCCCACTTATAGCCCTGCATTGAATTTGATTGAAATACTGGGGCGAAAAATAAAATATGAGAGGCTTTCTTTCAATGCTTACACAGGTTACATGAATTTAAAAGAGGAGGATTTGGAAATCTTGTCTCAGGTAGGGCAAAAATATACCATAACTCTTTCTTAATTACTTAACCGATTGTTGTGGGATTGAAAACTTTAATCGAGAATTCATTGAATTGGCATTCAGCTTTTTTTAAGATAACTGCCTAGTCCCATCCCCACAAAAGCGGCAATTAATCCCCCTAATTGTGCTGGCATGATACTGTTTGGAAAAGCAAGGGTTAAGGTAAGCCAGGTTGTCACGCCCAATAGAATAGAGCCAATTGCCCCTGTGGTATTGGCTTTTTCCCAATAAACGCCTGCGAACAAAGGTACAAAAACCCCCACTAAAGTGACTTGATAGGCATTTTCAACCATGCCAAAAATGGATAATTCGCTGTTGAGTGTGTATAACAGAGCCAATCCTGTGAAACTAACCATCGTGCTGCGTAATAACAGCAACATGGCTTTATCGGATAAGAAAGGAAAAAAACCTCGGACAATATTTTCAGCAAACATGGCAGAGGGGGCTAATAACGCACCCGAGGCAGTTGACATAATTGCAGATAATAATGCGCCAAAAAACAACACCTGCATTGGAATAGCGGTGTGTTGCAAAATTAAATGCGGCAAAATTAGTTGACTATCTCCTGCTAGCCCTTGGTTAACCAATTCAGGGTCAATAATAAACGCGGAATAAGCTAAAAAGATGGGGATAAAGGCGAAAATAAAATACAAGATTCCGCCGATAACAGAGCCACGTTGCGCTGTTTTTTCGTCTTTTGCTGACATCACCCGCTGAAAAACATCTTGCTGCGGAATAGAGCCTAGCCCCATTGTTACCCACGCCGCGATAAAGCTTAAAATACTAGGAAAAGAGGCATCTGGGAAAAAGTGGCTTAATTTTCCAGCTTTAATCGCATGATGGATGACAACATCAACTCCGCCTGCTTTATCAGCCAATAAATAACTAATTATTACCAAGCCAATAATAATAATGACCATTTGTATAAAATCGGTGATTGCTACAGACCACATTCCCCCGAATAAGGTATAAAGCAAGACAATCGCCGCGCCTAACAGTATTCCTGCTGTAATGCTTAGGGCATTGAGAGTGATAACATGAAACATAATCCCCAGTGCGGTTAGTTGTGCGGCAACCCAGCCTAGATAACTAACCATGATGGCCAGTGAAATCAACACTTCAATGGTGCGACCGTATTTGAGACGAAAAAAATCCCCAATCGTTAATAACTTCATCCGATACAACGGCTTTGCAAAGAATAATCCCACTAAAATTAAACAAAGCGAGGCACCAAAGGGGTCAGAAATAATGCCACCGATACCTTTTTCTAAAAAAGTAGATGAAGTGCCTAAGACGGTTTCGCTCCCAAACCAAGTCGCAAAAACGGTGGCAATAGTGACATAGAGCGGTAAAGAGCGACCCGCAACAATATAATCGGTTGAATTATGAACTTTACGCGCTGCAAGTAAGCCTATCGCAATGGTCATTAATAAATATAAGACAACAAATCCAATTAGCATTTTGGTTTCTCATTACAAATCAGTATCAATGGCTTTTAATTGTTTTTCTCTATTAAATTGCTGTGCGGCTTCTTTATAGCGATTTAATTTAAATAAATACATTCCATAGGCATTATAAACGGTTGCATCATTGATTTTTTGTGCTTTTTCCAGTTCAATCGCCGATAAAAAAGCCGCTTCTGCTTTCGCTTTATTTCCAACATCTTCATAAGCTAAGGCTAAGTTTAACCAAGCAAAATAAAACTGAGGCTGTTGCGCTACTGTTTTTTCTAATAATTGAATGGCTAACTCACTTTTTTTAGATTTGCGCAGCAATTTCCCCCGTTTATATTCCTTCATGACCTGTTCAGGAATATCGGCTAGATTTTTTTCCGCGCTTAATTGGGCTTGTTTTAGGGTTAATTTAACCGCTTGCAGCGGGTTATTTTTAGAATATTCATTATTGGCAATGGTAATTAAATCCTCAACCGTAATCGCTGAATTTAAAAACAGTGTTAAGCTATCAATATTGTATTTCTTATTCAGTCTATCATTAATATAAGAAAGGTCGATATTGTCTAATGCCAAATCATGCAATGAAACATTACGCGGAATTTTATTAAATGATATTTTAGTAATCGTTTCTAAGGCTTTTAATATTTCAGTTTCTATATCTTTATTCACAGGCTGCCCTTCTTCGGCATAAACAGGGCTGATTAAATTAAGTGCAGCTACTAAACTTTGCGTTGATTTCATCATCCCATTTGGCACAATTTTATAACTGTTATTTTTTTTGTTATAAATAATTTTTGAGCGGCTTAAATAAGAGTTGGTAACAGGCACTTGAACTTCTTTGATTTTTCCACTGGCAGGGTCGGGGGTTAAAATAAATAAATAACTGCTAAGTGGAGAATTGGTCGAAATGGGGACTGAAAACCGTCCTTTGGTGTCGGTTAATAAGGTCAACACCCGTCCTGCGGTTTCAACTTCAATTTGTGCGCCGCCAATAGGAAATTCATCGCCATAGTCATTAGAAACCAAACGCATATCCAAAAAACGGGGGGCAGTGAGTAAATAAATGAATAACACCACAAAAGACATATAGGTTGAAACTTGTACCCATTGCGGCATGGCTGAAAAACGTTCTTTTATGAACCCAAATAAGTTATCCATTTTCTATTCCTTAAAATAAAATCAATTGTTTTTGGTTGTTAATAAACTTTTAAGATTGGCAAAGGGATTATGTGTAGAGGCGTTGTGATTTTCTTTGACACCTGTGCTATTACTGCCATAACGGGCTTGTTCTTCATAGCGAGAATGCTCATTATCATGGCAATAAAGACAGAGCAGTTCCCAATTGCTGCCATCGACTGGATTATTATCGTGATTATGGTCTTTATGATGCACGGTTAATTCACGCATATTTTTCAGGTCAAATTCGCGCGCACAGCGTCCACAGACCCATGGATAAAGCTTGAGTGCGCGCTCTCGATAGCCTTTTTCGCGTTCTTCTTTATCACGCCGTGCTTGTGCAATCAGTTCGTTGCCTGTGTTGGGTTTATTTTTTATCGTCATTTGAAAGGTTCCGTTTGATAAGGTAAAGGTTAAATTTGAATTTTAACTTTAGCCAGTTACCTTGCATTTGACAAGTCGTTTGTTTAATCCTTATCAAACTTGCTCAAAGACCTAGAACAAGGTCACAATAACGCACCTCTGTAACAGTGTTTTGAAAAAATATATCGACACCCCGTTAACTGCTTGATGAAAGAGGACGTTACGCACTCGATTGGATAAAAAATGAAAGATAGGTTATGTTTGCTTTTTTGTGATTATTTTCAAGCCGAAGTGGAATGGTTATTGAAAAGTCAAAACTATGCTGGGATTAAGGTGTTGTTTTATCAGGCTAACTGTGACAAAACGCAGCAATCAGCGCAGGTTTTAGATTTTATTACGCAATGTACCCAATCGGCGAGAGTGATTATTTTTGCGGGCGCGTGTTTGCAATATCAACTACAGAAAATAACGCAGATAGATTTTCAAATTGAACCCTTAGAGATTTGTTTTGAATTATTACTGCCGCCTGCTCAATTGCAGCAAGTATTAGCCGTAGGTGGACATTTACTCACCAACGGAATGCTAAAACACTGGGAGAAAGTCAAACAAAACTGGGGCTTTTCTGCCCAAGCACAAAAAGATTTTTTTGCCGAAACAACCTGTAAATTAGTATTTCTAAGCCATCCAGAAATTCCTATCGATGAAATAGCACTCGATACAGTGGCAACCGAATTCGGTTTGCCACTGGAAAGGTTGGAAATAACGTTAGAGCCGTTGGCATTGCGCATTTTAACGGTGATAAATCAATGGCATAGCAAACGAATTTAAGCCCGATAAGATGACGGCAAAACAGAAACAACAGCCGCCCTAAATAAGGGCGTGTGTTTTTGTTTTACTTTGCCGCCGTTTGTTTAAATTCTTACAACTCGCGGGTGGCACTAAATTTAATGTCAGGCCAACGTTCTTGGGTTAATTGTAAATTAACGCGACTATTTGCCAAATAAACTAAATAGCCACCGCCGTCTTCTGCCAAATTATCAAAGGCTTTTTTCTTAAACTCTTCCAATTTAACTGCGTTTTCACAGCTTATCCAACGCACGGTACTGATGGCAACCGTGTCATAGACGCATTCGACATTGTATTCCCCTTTAAGGCGAAAAGCGGTCACATCAAATTGCAATACGCCTACTGCGCCGAGAATTAAGTCATTATTTTTCAATGGCTTAAATAATTGTGTCGCGCCTTCTTCGGTCAACTGCACTAAACCTTTTTGTAACGCTTTGCCACGCAATGGGTCTTTTAAAATCACCCTGCGAAATAATTCGGGGGCAAAATAAGGAATGCCACCGTATTTTAGCGTCTCGCCTTGCGTAAAGGTGTCACCGACTTGAATCGTGCCGTGATTGTGTAAACCAATAATATCCCCAGGATACGCCTCTTCGGCGGCTCTGCGGCTGTCTGCTTGAAAAGTAATCGCATTGCCAACTTGAATTGTTTTGCCTGTCCGCACATGATGGATTTTCATTCCTTTGTCAAATTTGCCTGAGCAAATTCGCAAAAAGGCTACTCGGTCACGGTGTGCAGGGTCCATATTGGCTTGTACTTTAAACACAAATCCTGAAAATTTTTCTTCCGCAGGTGAAACGCTGCGTTGTTCTGCAAGGCGAGCTTGCGGCGCGGGGGCATATTCTGCAAACGCATCCAATAGTTCTAAAATACCAAAGTTGTTAATCGCTGAACCAAAAAAGACAGGGGTTAAGTCGCCTGCTAAATAAGCGGCTAAATTAAATTCATGGCTTGCCCCTTTGACTAATTCAATTTCATCGCGCAATTCTTCGGCTTGTAAAGCCAATAATTGGTCTAACTGTGGATTATTTAATCCTTTAATCACCGTTGCTTCAGCGATTTTGCCACCGTGTTGCGCACTGAATAAGTGAATTTCATCTTTATAAAGGTGATAAACGCCTTTAAAACGTTTTCCCATTCCAATCGGCCAGGTCATGGGGGCGCATTGAATATTCAATACACTTTCAACTTCATCAAGCAAATCAATAGGTTCACGTCCTTCGCGGTCTAGTTTGTTAATGAAGGTTAAAATCGGCGTACTGCGTAAACGACAGACTTCCATCAAATTAATGGTGCGTTCTTCGACCCCTTTGGCAACATCAATCACCATCAAAGCAGAATCTACGGCGGTTAAAGTCCGATAAGTATCTTCGGAAAAGTCTTCATGACCTGGGGTGTCTAACAGATTGATAATACAATCGTTATGCTCAAACTGCATCACCGAGGTGGTAATAGAAATGCCTCTTTCTTTTTCCATTTCCATCCAATCCGAGGTGGCGTGCCGTGCGGCTTTGCGCCCTTTGACCGAGCCTGCTAATTGAATTGCACCGCCAAATAGCAGCAATTTTTCAGTGATGGTGGTTTTGCCCGCATCTGGATGGGAAATAATGGCGAAAGTGCGTCTTCTGTTGATTTCTAAGGGGTTCATTAAATAGTTTTGCTGGTTTTAAAAATTATGTACTGGAATGGGTGAAAATGATAACACATGAAAATGACGGTGAGCGCACTCTGCTTTTCATTATTGCTGATAGAGAGTAGAACTTGCAAAACCAGCGGTTATTCATCCGCTTCTATCTCAATCGGTTGACTGGTTTGCTGTGGGTAACTAATGTCTTGACTGGGATAAAACACAGCCTGCTCAAGGGCTGGCATTTCTTGGCTTGGCGAAGCAATCCCTTGTACAGGCTGACCAGAAGGCTCTGCCCACCAAGTACAAGCGGATAGCAAACAGATTGTAAAAAGTGTAAGAAATTTTTTTAGCATTATTTATCCAGAAAAAACCACATCCGCTTGCGCGAATAATTGCGCTATATTTTGTCGTGCCACCAACTCGACTGCTAAATTCAAATCCGCCACCGTTAAGCCGCGTTCTTGTAAAGATTCAAGTTCCACATAAATAGGTTGCACATCATATAAAGCCAAGGCGTTAAAAAGTGCTAAGGTTTCCTTGGCACCGTATTTTTCGGCTTGCTGCTGGGTTTTCAATTGAAAAACCGCATCGTCAACGAGCAATAATGCCACTTGTTGCTCAAATGCCGCCGTGGTTAAAATCACATCTAACATTTCTTGTCCACGACTACCGCTGTGGGGTGGATGTTGCAACACAAATAAATAACGTTTCATTTTTATCCAAACACCAAAAAACGGTCGGCTTCTAAGGTTGCCTCCACCAATTGACCCAACCCCGAAATCCGAAAACCTGCCGCTAAATCCTTATCTTGCTTGCCTTGCCGCACTGCTTCGTCATCGTGAAGTAAACCACGCCGGTGGGCGGCTGAAATACACACCACTAAATCAATCTGATAATCCCGCGCCAGTGCTGACCAAAGTTTAGTCAGTTGCAACTCATCATCAGGCGGCGTGGTAAATCTAAGCGCGTGATAAATTCCGTCTTGATAAAAAAACACTCGATAAATTTCATGGCTAGCATCTAAAGCGGCTTTAATAAACTGATAAGCGGCATAACCTGCCGCGCAATAACAGGGACTACTGTTAATTTGAATGGCATATTTCATCAAATTCTCTTCACTTTTTAAACTGTCATTATACCATTTTTCTGTTAGTTTCCCAAAAACTTAGTACAGTCAAGTAATATAGCTGCTATTTAAAATAACTAATCAAATCAGTTTGTTAAACAAGATATTTTTTTTAAAATTGTGAGCTATATCTTGATAATATCGCTTACTAAGAGTACACTAAAACTGAATTTCAGAAGAATAAATTACACATTGTATGGAGAGCCATCATGAAAAATCTAAATAAAACATTAATCGCTGTTGCTGTTGTTGCTTTGGCAACTGCTGCAATGGTTCCTGCGGCTTACGCAAAAGTTGAAAATCCAGGTGGCGGTAATAAACCTGTAACTACTACAACTACCACTGCACCTGCACCAACTACCACATCTTCTGCTTCTTTATTAAGTACCGTCATTACTGACCCAAATGCTTTAGATGGAAATTTTGATTTTGTTAATTTCCAAGGAAAAGCTGTAACATTCACATACGCTGGAGCAACGCCAACTCGTATTGCTGCTGGCGAAGACTTTGCAAATCAAAGCTATGACAATGTGGGATCTGTTCTAAAAACTGTTTTTGGAACTGGCTCATTTGTAGGCAACGGTTTTCAGGTTGATAGCGCAGGTGGCAATAAGACTGCAAGCTTTTTTAGTAATATTGCTTACAATTACTTAGCGATTCACTTAGGTGGTACTGAAGTATTTTTTGACTTCGGTTCTAAAGGGGTTGCCGCAGGCAAAACATTA
>JAIFMS010000105.1 GCA_020048335.1 Methylococcaceae bacterium
ACAAAAAACAAGTAACAAGCTTGTTACTCAACTGTTGACTATGTTATCGGAAACACTTACATAAAAAGCAGACTTAGGTCATGCTTTAAAATGTGCTAATTTTAGAAAAGTAGAGATAGGTCAAAATTCGGCATTTTAAGTTAAAAAGCATCGGCTTTTAGCCATTCAATCCTTTTATCTTTGCTTTCACCACTAAAATTTGTGCAGCTAAGGCTTCATCTGGACTTAAATCATACAATTTTTGTAGATTCGCCAGTTCATTTTCCAAGCGCACACGGGTCAAATTGTACTGTTTTTTGGTATTTGTCGGCGTTGGTACAAAATCCTCATACCGCCGCTCGTGTAACCAACCTTGTGCCATTTTGCGCACTTGCCCATTTTGCAAAGATTGCCCCGCCTCTTTTTTTGCAGCCTCAATAATCACACTGTACTGCTCCTCTGATAATTCGCCCAATTGCTGCCAACGCATGGCCGCTTCATTGCGCCCTTTTTTTAGCTTAAATGCCACCCAAAATTTATCAAATGCCACCCGCTGTTTTTCGGATAAGGCTTGGTAATAAGCCTGATTTTCTTCAGGTTTAGGCACTTTATCAGCCCCATAACCGTAAAAACTCATCGATTCCCAAAGCTGTTCTGCATACTGCACGGTTGCGGACAATTTTCCTATTTCAGGCAAGGCACGAATAATAATCTGCTGCACAAATTGTTTTTTAGTCATGCTGTATTAAGTCCTCTTTTTTACATAACCGCATAAAACGCGGTTTAGGATAAAACGCTTTTTCATCACACGCGCTTCATTTATCGCATAAGTCATTATCAGCATTGAATTATTTGAGTTATCCCCAGAAGCTGTGGATAACTTTGTGGATAAGCTTTTTTTAGCCATGCTTAGTCTCGGTTTTTATTACAGTTTTGTTACATTGACCAGTTAATAGACAATTTTATAATCCTTTATAATTCATAGTGTTATAAAAATAACCGCTTTTATTAAAGCTAATTTATTACTTGACAAGCTAAAAAAATAAGCTCTTTGCATTTTTGTGTATAACTTCATTGGCAACAGGCTTTTTTCCACACTTTCTCCACACTTTTTACCTATTTTCTCCCGATTTGGCTTTTATACTTTACCCTAACTTAAAACCACAATCCAAACAGGCAGGTGCAATATGAATACGCAACATCACCCAGAACATCCTTTAGATAGCTTTTTAGCTGTTTACAGCGATAGTTTAAAACGGCTGGCATTAAATGATAGCGGTTTTGTTTTCGACCCCATGAGTGGACAAAGCTTTACGGTTAATCCCTGCGGCTTGGAGTTGTTAAAACTGATGCAAAAACAAGCCGATGTCACATTAATTGAGCAACAAATTTTACAAGAATTTGCCGTCAGTGCCGATGTCTTAGAGCGGAATTTTTTAGAATTTAGCGAGCAATTGCGCCGCTATTTGAAATAAATCCCCCTAGCCCCCTTTAAAAAGGGGGGAATTCCCTCCTTTCGTAAAGGAGGGTTGGGGTGGATTTTAAAACTTGAAGACCTAATACAAAGGTTTCTCTACTTAAGGAATTTGCCATGAAAACCAATACAAAAAAAATCAAGCAATTAACCATTGCCGTAACAGGGATGAATGCGCGGGCAGATAATCCAGGCCCTGGTGTTGCAGTAGCACGTTGTTTGCGTGAGGTTATCGGATTTACAGGAAAAATCATCGGGTTAGGCTATGACGTATTAGACCCTGGTTTGTTTCAAACAGAATTAACCGATGCCGGTTATTTATTACCCTATCCGTCCGCAGGCGAAGACGAGTTGTTAAGTCGGTTAGACTATATTCAACAACGCGAGAAAATTGATGTACTGATTCCTTGTTTGGATGCTGAAATTTTAAGCCTGATTCATTTGCAAGAACAAATTGCCGCGCTGGGCATAAAAATGCTCTTGCCCACCGAAACGCAGTTGCAATGCCGCAATAAAGACAGGTTACATCAGTTTGCCAATCAAATTGGCATCAAAACCCCTGAACAAACTCCGATTACTAGCAGCAGTTTTTTTTATGACTGTGCCAAAAAAGGCTGGACTTATCCCTTAGTGGTAAAAGGACAATTTTATGATGCGGGAATTGCCCATAATCCTGAACAAGCGGTGGGTTTGTTTCATCGGATTGCAGCGGTGTGGGGAATGCCGATTTTAGTGCAGAAATTGATTGAAGGGGATGAGGTGAATTTGACAGGCTTAGGCGATGGCAACGGCAAACTGCTGGGTGCGGTGATGATGCGCAAACGGGCAGTGACGGATAAAGGCAAAGCGTGGGCAGGCATGACCGTGCATGATGCGGGTTTGTTAAACGCCGCTGAAAAATTGGTTGCTGGGTTAACGTGGTCAGGGCCGTTGGAAGTGGAAATGATGCGCGATAAACACGGCGATTATTATTTAATTGAAATCAATCCACGTTTTCCTGCTTGGATTTATTTAGCTAAAGCCAGTGGCAATAATTTACCGTGGGCATTACTGGAAATTTTACACCAGCAACCGTTATCTGAATTAACCCCCCCTATCGCTGGCACGTTATTTATTCGTTATGCACAAGAAACCATTGTGTCGTTGGCTGATTTTGAAGCGATGATGATGAATGGCGAACGTGCTGTTGCTGTTTAAAACAATGACCAAGTAGATAAGCATACGTTATGAGGTACTCAACTTGAAATCCACCCCAACCCTCCTTTACGAAAGGAGGGAGCTTCCCCCCTTTTTTAAAGGGGTTAGGGGAATTTTAATACCCGATAACTTTAGACCCAATGCTTAACCTTTTTAAAAAATAGGATGAACCCAAAATGACACACACTTTAAAAACATGGCAAAAACCCAGCATTACTCCCCATCAATTAGGCACGTTAAATAAATTCGGTCGCCCTGTCGGGGGGGATTATGTGGAAAAAATTGACGGCGTGGCAGTGGATGATTTATTGCGCGATTATGGCTCGCCACTATTTGTGTTATCCGAAAAACGTCTGCGCGATAATATTCGGCAATTAAAACGGGCGTTTGAATCGCGTTATCAACCTGTAATTCATGCGTGGTCGTATAAAACCAATTATCTTAATGCGGTATGCGCCACGCTGCATCAAGAAGGCTCGTGGGCGGAGGTGGTGTCAGCATTTGAATATGAAAAAGCCCGGGCTTTGGGTGTACCTGCCAGTCGAATTTTATTCAATGGCCCGCACAAAAAACGTGCCATTTTGGAACGCTGCGTGAAAGAAGGGGCGCGGATTCATATTGATAATTTGGATGAATTGTATTTATTGGATGCGATTGCGCGGGAATTGGATATTTTTACCTCGGTGACCATTCGGCTTAATTTTGAAACAGGCTATACCGAAGCCTGGAGTCGCTTTGGGTTTAACTTAGAATCAGGCGCGGCTTTTGATGCGGCGATTCGGATTGGCAACAGCTCGCATTTAAAATTACGCGGTCTGCACAGTCATGTTGGCACATTTATTCTCGACACCCGTGCTTATCAAGTGGAAGTGGAAAAACTGTGTGATTTTATGGAATTGATTGAGCAACAAGCCCATGCCTTGATTGATAGCTTAGATATTGGCGGTGGATTTGCTTCGCAAAATGCGGTGCAGGGTTTGTATTTACCCACCGAACAAGTAGTGCCAACGATGAGCCAATATGCTGATGCGATTTGTTCCACTCTAATTACTAAAACCGCACAGCGTGAAGCGCAAGGCAAACCGCGTTTAACCTTGATTTTGGAAAGCGGACGGGCGGTGGTGGATGATGCGGAAGTGTTAATCAGCTCCGTGGTCGGCAGCAAACGCTTACCCGATGGACGAGCCTCTTATATTATGGATGCGGGGGTAAATTTATTGTTTACCGCCTTTTGGTATAACCACAAAGTTAAACCGACTCGCTCGTTACAAGGGATTGCCGAAGAAACCGTGTTGTATGGGCCGCTGTGTATGAATATTGATATTGTCCGGCAAAGTATTAGTTTGCCGCCGTTATCAGTGGGCGATAGTTTAGTGATTAGTCCTGTTGGTGCGTATAACAATACCCAATGGCTACAGTTTATTGAATACCGCCCCGCCATTGTGATGGTGCATGAAAACGGCGAGGTTTCTGTGATTCGCCGAGCAGAAAATTTAGCGGACATCAATAGCTTTGAATCCTTACCCGACCATTTAAACGGACAATTTAATTTCAGCGAATAACAGAAAAATCCCCCTTAATTCTTCTTTAAGAAATACTGCCGTTAAGTTAAGCAAGTATCAGGAGTCCAATAGCTTTAGAGGCTGTGAAAGTATTGTCATTTTGGAGTGCAAAACCTAGGTTTTGTATTCCAACATTATATATAAATCAATAAGTTAAAAAATAACGTTTTGATGGTTTTTGCATACTTTCACAGCCTCTTGGCAAATCGTTGCTAAAAAACAGCTAAAGCTGTTTTACTCCTACATCTTGGTTTTCTTAACTTAATGGCAGTGGCTTTAGGAAAGGGGGGCAGGGGGATTTAAAAGGAACGGGGAGAATTTAAAATGATTAACATCACAATCCAAGTTAAAGAAAACTGTGTTGGCAGCTATCAAGCACTTAACGGCATCGTGCGGCGCGTTTGTTCAGGCTATGCGGCGATTTTGTTCACCGAAAATCCACGCATCGGCTTTGCTTTTTTACTGGCAACGTTTTGGTTTCCCAATATCGGCGCGAGTGGTTTAATCGCTATTTTGCTGGCGATTGGCACGGCACGCTTGTTGCAATTTCGCAGTTTAGCCAACGGTTCACATTTATATAACAGCTTATTAATCGGTTTATCCATCGGGGCAAGTTATCAACTGGATGGCTATTCTTTGTTGCTGCTGTTTTTTGCCGCTATCAGCAGCGTTTTTTTCAGTGTGCTGTTTACTGAATGGTTCTGGCGATTGGAACATTTGCCCGCTTTAAGTCTTGCGTTTGTGCTAGTGGCTTTTATCACTAGCTTTGCCGCACAAGGCTCCGTGCAGTTAGATTATTATTTATACCCCGTACCTGATTATCAAACGTTTTTAAGCCGCCCGATTGACTATTTTTTAACCGCCTTGGCAGGGATTTTTTTCACCCCCGAACCCAAAGTTGGACTGGTGCTATTTTTAGGAATTTTCATCACCTCACGCTATCTGGCATTATTAACGTTGGCAGGCTTTTTAGCGGGCAACAGCGTCTATGGCGCATTAACTGGGGAATGGTATTCAACCTTTAGTCTGCATTACGGCTTTAACTTTTTCTTAACCGCGATGGCAATTGGCGGGATTTTCACCTTGCCTAGCCAGCAAAGTTTTTTATGTGCGCTATTCGGTGCAGGACTTGCCGCGATTATCGGCAGTGCCTTACAAAGTGCGCTATTGCCTTATGGATTAACGGGAATGGCATTGCCATTTTTAATCGTCACTCTGACCTTGTTAGCAGGTTTAAATAAACGCACCCTCAGTGCCGCGCCTTATCTTTTACTGGAAAATCCTGCCTTGCCAGAAGTGTCATTAGAACGAGCGCGGTTGGCAAAAGTGCGTGGACTTACCAGCAATTGCTTAAGTTTAGCCGCGCCATTTATCGGTGAATGGACGGTGTATCAAGGGATGAACGGTGAACATACTCATCAAGCCCCCTGGCAACACGCGCTGGATTTTATAATGACCGATGAGCAAGGCAAAAGTTATCAAACCAGTGGCGATTTTTTAACCGATTATTATTGCTTTGGTTTACCCGTGCTATCGCCTGTGTATGGACAAGTGAGCAGTTGCCGGGATGATTTAGCCGACCACGCGATTGGCGAAGTGGATACGGAAAACAACTGGGGCAATTATGTGTTGATTTGGGTAGATGGACAGCACACGGTATTATTAGCCCACCTGCAACAGCACAGTTTACAAGTCAAGCCAGGCGATTGGCTGGTCGTGGGACAAAAAATCGCCCAATGTGGCAATACAGGCCGTTCGCCGCAACCACATATTCATCTGCACGTTCAGCAAACCAGTTATTTAGGCAGTCCTACCGTTGATTTTAATCTGAATAACGGTATTCTACGCATCGCCCAGCAACGGCAATTTTACTTAACCTGCCAACCGACAAAAAATGCGTTGCTCAGTTCACAATTGCCCGATAGTAAATTAGCCCACGCCTTGCATTTTCCGCTAGGTAAACAACTGTGCTATCGGTTTAGAAAAAATGAAGGTCACTGGCAACGCCATTGTTTTACCGTGCTGTTGACTTTAACAGGGCAATTTCGGTTGCAAGGCGACTCGGGCGCGAGTGTCGCCTTTGTGGAAACGGATAAACTGTTGGCCTTTTATGACCGCAATCCTATTGAAGATGCGTGCCTTGATTTATTGCTACTCAATTTGAGTATGACGCCGCTGGTCAATGGCGTGTTGCATTGGCAAGACCAGCCTGCGGTGGGTTTATTGCCGCTGTATGGCTTACAAAAAGGGCTGTATCAGTTATTACCGTTTGGACACCACTTAACGGCGGCGTATCAACGGCAATGGCAAGAATCGCTGGGCGGTTGGCAACAACAAGCGGTCTTGGAATATGGCAGCTATTGGCAGAAAAAGCAGACTTTTCATGCTCAAGCTGTTATTTTGCCAGAGCAAGGCTGTGCAAAAATGCAGTTGCAATTAGACGAACTCTGTTTTGAAGCCGAGCTAGAAGGCTGTGGCAGAGCCGCTGACATCGGCATTCCAGGTCAACAAATTTTATCGCATCAAGAGGAAGTTGTATGAAAAAACTATTTAACTTAATCGGGCTATGTTATCTAGCCGTTTCTACTACAGCGGCGGCAGATGACTGGCATTACAGCATTACACCGCAAGCGTTTTATGGCGATTATGGCAATTCACAACAACGAAATTCCAGCTATGGCACGGGCTTTTTTGCCAATGTGGATTATTTAGACAAAACCAGTTTAACCATCGGTTATAACTACAGTTATATTGATTTTAAAGAGGGCTTAAACGATATTTCTCAGCACGGTCTATTTGCTAGCCAAAAATTTTATTTTAATCCCAGCAGTTTGCCGGGGCGTTTAACCGTGCGCGTGGACGGGCATTATTTAACCAATAATGATACAACCAATAGCAGCAATAACGTGGCTGTGTTTGCGCCACAAATATCGTTTTTAAATCATGCCAAAGATGTGTATCTGGACATAGGCTATGCCCGTTCATTTTATGGCAATGATTTAACCACAGGACAAAGCTTGGGAGTGAATCAATGGACAACCACATTGGGCTTGGGATTCAATGATAATTATGATTGGTTACAACTACGCGCTTATATTGTTGACCCCACCAATAAAACCCGTTCACAAGGAAAAAGTGAAACTTTTGCAGGGAATGTAAAAGCGACCCATTATTTCATGCCTAATCCGTATTATTTGCACAGTGTGTTTGTTGATGGCTTATTCGGTGAGCGAATTTTTGCCGTTGACCACGATGCTGCCGCCGTTTATAACCTTGCCGATGTGCAGAAAGGTTCGGTTTCATTGGGCGCAAAATGGATGTTTACTTTGGATTTAACCGCCGCTTTAGTGGTCGGTTATGATAGCTATAAAAATCAAACCATTAACGATAATTACGATAATCGCTATGTGTATTTGAATTTAACAAAATCGTGGTAAGTAGAAACACATAAGTTATCAGGTATCTTTATTTTAAAATCCACCCCAACCCTCCTTTATAAAAGGAGGGAGTTCCCCCTTTTTTAAAGGGAGGCTCAGGGGATTTAGTAATACCCGATAACTTTCGATTAATTACTTAAAGGGGATAAAAAATGCAAAAATCAACACAAAAAATCAATAAATTCTTGCTTGCATTGTGTTTAGCAGGCAATAGCGTGGGAGCAATGGCAGACCCATGGGCGCAATCACAACAGTTTGAAACCAAAGGTGAATATGCCGCAGCAGCGGGATTGATAGAGCCTTTTTTACACAGTGGCAAAGAGAAAGAATTTGCCTTTTTACGCTACGGCTGGCTGAATTATTTACAAGGGCGTTATGATAGCTCGATTAAAAGTTATAACACGGCGTTACAGTTAAATCCGCAGTCAATTGATGCACGATTAGGGATTTCACTACCCTTACTGGCGCAACAACGTTGGCAAGATACCGCGCGGCATTTACAGAAAATTTTAGCGGTTTCGCCGTGGGATTATACCGCTCATGTTCGATTGTTGATTGTTGAAGAAGGCTTGCAAAAATGGGATGTGTTGGCTCGTCATGCAGAGGCGTTAAATCAGCATTATCCCAGTGATGCCACCGTGTTGGTGTATTTAGCCCGCGCTCATGCTTGGCTAGGACAAAAAGATAAAGCCGCGCAAGCTTATCAGCAGGTGTTAGTGCGGATTCCGAATCATGTTGAAGCCAGTCGTTATCTGCAATAGTTTTTGTAAAACAACGCGCACACTAGGGAGAGAACGTGGCAAAAGTTTGTGGTATGGAGGATTGAAAAGTCTTGCTTGCTAATCCAGAAAAGCACTGGAAAGTAGGTTATTTGGTTTAAAGGCAGAGCTTAATCAAACGGTTTCACGCTGTTGCAAGACAAGTTCTTTTACTCAGAATCGGGCATAAAATTCTCATTAAAAAGTTGTTCTAATGAATAAGGACATTCTTCGGGGAAACGCGCTTTTGGTAATTGAGTTTCGATAGCGGCATAGCGTCTGGCATAGACATAGCAATCTGCTACCCGTTTATCCAATTGATATTTTAAGCTGGGGTTATCGCACAATACTTTTTCAATGCCATCGCGTTGTTTTGCAATCGAAACTTCCCAACTGCTGCCTTTTCGTTTGGGTTGATATTGCCATTTGAGTAAATGCAGCAACAGTTCAATTAAACGGCTGTCTAATTCCTTTCTTTCGCTTGCGCCCATGCTTTCTATTTCTTCAATTAGATTATCAAAATCGAGTTCGTTAAATTGCCGAGCTTTTAATAAAGCGGCTTGTTGTTGTGTCCAGCTATAAAAATCGGTTTGGTAGGTTATCATTTTTCACACCTCTTTCTTTAATAGCGTGTTGATTTCTTT
>JAIFMS010000070.1 GCA_020048335.1 Methylococcaceae bacterium
GCACGGCGAACACGGCAAAGTCATTTCTTATGGCACGTCCAGTTATGGCTATGACGTGCGCTGTGCCAATGAATTTAAAGTATTTACCAATATTAATTCGGTGATTGTTGACCCTAAAAACTTTGATTCCAATAGTTTTGTCGATATTAAAGCCGATGTTTGCATTATTCCACCCAATTCGTTCGCCCTGGCACGAACAGTGGAATATTTTAAAATTCCGCGTGATGTGCTGGTGGTTTGCCTTGGAAAATCAACCTATGCGCGTTGCGGTATTATCGTCAACGTGACACCGCTTGAGCCGTGTTGGGAAGGTCATGTGACCTTAGAATTTTCTAATACCACGCCTTTGCCTGCCAAAATTTATGCCCATGAAGGGGTGGCACAAATGTTGTTTTTTGGTGGCGATGACGTGTGTGAAACCTCTTATAAAGACCGTGGTGGAAAATATCAAGGTCAAACGGGAGTCACGTTACCTAAAGCCTAAGTCGCTACTTTAAAAAATGATTATAAACAAAAGTAGCATTATTATAAGAAAATCAAGGGGATAACTTTATGTGTTGGAGTGGAGAAGCATCGGGCGTTTTAGCGGCGGTGGGATTGAGTACCGCAGCCTATGTTGCGATAAAAGGGGAGTCCAAAGAGTTGTGGATTCCATTAACCTATTTTGCCTTAATGGAATTATTGCAAGCCTTTACCTATGTGTATATTGACTTGTGTCATAACCCGAGCAATCAAATATTAACCCTATTTGGCTATTTGCACGTTGCGTTTCAGCCATTTTTTGTCAATATGGTGGCGATGTATTTCATCCCCGAAAGTGTCAAATTAAGAATTCGTACCGCCGTTTATACCTTATGTGCCGCCAGTTCCGTGGCGATGTTAGTGAAAATGTTTCCCTTTGATTGGGCAGGGGCTTGTCATAAAGGGATTGAAGGGTTTTGTGGCACACAAACCTGTTCAGTCTCAGGCAGTTGGCATATCGCTTGGCAAATGCCACTTAATGGCATTATGTCTAATCCTGTCACCTGGTTATTTAATTTTAGCTGGGGATTACACGCCTTTGTGTATATTTTAGCGGCGTTTGTGATGCCAACAATTTATGGCTCCTATCGGTTCGTGGGTTTTCACTATGTGATTGGCCCTTGGATTTCTGATGTATTAACCACCGACCCCAACGAATATGCAGCGGTTTGGTGTTTATTTTCCATCGCGCTATGTGTGTCAGTGATTAAAACCCCGATACGCAAACATCTTCATGTGAAACAATGGCCCTGTTATCACCGCACGGTGGCAGACGCATTGTAAGCATTTCTGCATGACTGCCAATTCTACACAGGTTGGCAGTTGATTCTTAAGTCGCTTGAAGGGAAGCCTAATGTTTTTAAGTGTTTCATTCATCTGCGCTATTTTGCTAGACCTGTTATTTGGCGAACCTAAAACTTATCATCCATTAGTGGGATTTGGACGCCTTGTTTTGTGGCTAGAACAGTGGTGCTTAAAAAGCAATACGACCTCGGATTGGCAAAAAATCAGTGGCGTTGTTGCATGGGCAATATTGGTGTTGCCGTTTTCAGCCCTGATTTACACTTTGCAACAACTGGATTGGTTTACACCCTTTTTTAGTCCCATTTTGCTCTATTTTTGTATCGCACCGTCTAGCTTAAAACAACATGGCAACGCCGTTTTGCAAGCCTTAGAACAACAGGATTTACCCTTAGCCCAGCAAAAAGTTGCCATGCTGGTCAGTCGTGAAACCGCTGACATGGATGAACACGCTGTGCGCCGTGCTACGGTGGAATCGCTCTTAGAAAATGGCGCGGATGCTATTTTTGCGCCGCTGTTTTGGTTTATTATCGCAGGCGCAGCGGGGGCGGTTTTCTATCGCTTAAGCAATACCTTAGATGCCATGTGGGGCTATAAAAATCAACGCTATCTGTATTTTGGCTGGGCGGCGGCGCGGATAGATGATGGGTTAAATTGGCTACCTGCGCGTTTAACGGCGTTAAGTTATGCCTTGCTTGGCAATACCGCTCTTGCATTACACTGTTGGAAAACCCAAGCACGTTTATTAGAAAGTCCGAATGCGGGGGTAGTGATGACCGCAGGAGCGGGGGCGTTGAATGTGCAATTAGGTGGCGCGGCGCGTTATCACGGACACTTAAAACAAAAGCCTTTTTTTGGTGGTCAAAAATGGGTGGAAAATGCCGATATTAGCCGTTCTAACACATTGTTAAATAAAGTCTTATGGCTATGGCTATTTGTCGTTGTGGTGTTGATTCAGCCAACTTTGCAAAATTAACTGCGCGGCTAATTGGTCTTGGACTTCCCACAGTTTGCCCGCGCGTAAGTGTAATTCGTCAAATAACAATTGCTTGGCTTCGTAAGTGGATAAGCTTTCATCGACTGGATAAACGGGGCGTTGATAGCGTCCTTCCAATTGCCGACAAAATTTGCGCATTCGTGGCGTGATAGGATTGTCACTGCCATCGTGTTGCTGGGAAATCCCTACCACAAATCCAACAGGCTGCCATTCCTGAATTAACTGTTCAATCCCTTGCCAGTTTGGCACTTGGTTCAATGAGCGCAGGGTTTGTAAAGGGCTGGCGGTTTGCGTGGTTAATTGTCCAACCGCCACCCCAATTTTTTTATTGCCAAAATCAAACCCTAAATAACTGGCAGAGTTTAATTGTGCAGCGAGTGGGTCAATTTTAACCATGACCTGCCGTGGTAGTTAATAAATTAATATTAATGCCAATTAAATTTGCCGCCGCATTCCAGCGTTCGCTGACAGGGGTGTCATATAAAATAGATTCAGCGTAAGGGGTATGCAGCCAGGTATTTTCAATCATTTCTTTTTCCAATTGACCTGCTGTCCAGCCTGCATAACCCAAGGCAATCAAATAATTAACAGGCCCTGTGCCATTGGCAATGGCTTCTAAAATATCGCGTGAACTGGTTAACGAAACCGTCTCTGAAATGCTAATGGATGAGTCCCATTGTCTGTTGCTGGTATTGTGAATCACAAAACCGCGCTCAGGTTGCACAGGCCCGCCTAGATAAACAGGACTATTGACCGTTGCCAAGGACTGGGCGTTAATATTCATTTGCGCAAAAATATCGCCTAATTTCATTTGCATAGGGCGATTTAAGGTAATGCCAATCGCACCTTCATCATTGTGTTGACACAAATAAATAACAGTATGCGCAAAATCTTTGTCATTTAGATTTGGCATGGCGATAAGAAACTGGTTGTTTAAATAACTGCTAGCAATCATAAGGTTATGCAAAGGACGTGTGATTTAAGGGGGATTAATTCGAGGTTAAACTGCCTTCTTCTGAAAAACTCCAAACGCGCCGGATGCTTAACACATCCAACTCTTCTGTTAAGGATTCAGGCAACATCGCAAAGGGGGCGCTCATTCTAACAATTTCTTTCGCCGCCTCATCCAATTCTGGAATGCCTGAGGAGGTAATAATAGTAATATCATAAATTTGTCCGTTACTGTTAATGCCCACTTCCATAGTCAACGCGCCTGAAAAATCGCTAGTGCCATTGATTTGAGGATAATTGAGATTGCCTATCCGTTCAACTTTTCTATCCCAATTTTTAATATATTGTGCTGCAACAAATTTATGCGCACTAATCGACTGAAGCGACTTAATGGTTGTTTTATCAGAACTTTCATTCAAATAATCAATTTTTGCACCTAATTGTGCAATTTGTCGATCAATTTCTTCGACCGATAATTCAGGTTGTGCGACTTGATTTTGTTCTGATGTATTTGATTCATCTACTTTTTCCGCACTAAATTCGGCACGCGCCTGTTTTTTTTGGGTAATCAACCGATGTTCAATCGGCGATTTCGCGCTATTAAGCGCGGGGATTTCTTGCTGTTTGCGCCAATAATTGCCGTCACTGGGCGATTTTTTTTCCGCAGGCAACGGTTGCTGTTTTTCCACTCCTGCCCCAATTTGATTGGCTTGGGCTAAATATTTTGCCTCTTCAGGGGCATTTTTACTGGGCGAATTAATCAACGTCACTTCAATGGCGCGGCTATTGTTTTCAGCCAGTGGCGCAACAAAGCGGATGCCCATCAGCAATACAATGTGAATCACGGCGGCAATAAACAGGGAAAATAACAAGGTATCATTTGCCGCAACACGGCTATCCCAGGGTTCTCCTGCCAATTGTTTTTGCAAAAACCTCATTTTATTAACGTGTCCGCAATATGATCCATTAATTGTGCGCAAATATTTAAATTAAATTGCTTGTCTAATTCTTGCACACAAGTGGGGCTAGTGACGTTAATTTCGGTTAAATAATCACCAATGACATCTAACCCTACAAAAATCAACCCTTTGGCTTTTAAAGTGGGCGCGACTTGCGCCACAATCCAGCGGTCTCTTTCTGTCAACGGTTGTCCGCGCCCTGTGCCACCTGCGGCTAAATTTCCACGACTTTCCCCTTGCATCGGCACGCGAGCCAACGCATAAGGAATTGCCTCGCCATTGACCACTAAAATTCGCTTGTCACCGTCTTTAATGGCAGGTAAATAAGTTTGCGCCATGATATAGCGTTGTCCATAATCGGTCATGGTTTCTAAAATAACCGTTAAATTCGGGTCGCCTAAACGCACACGAAAAATGGATGCACCGCCCATTCCATCGAGTGGTTTTAAAATAATATCACCCTGTTGCTGTAAAAAATCCCGAAGTTGCGCCGCTTGACTGCTTACCAATGTGTCAGGACAACATTGGGGAAACCACGCGGTAAATAATTTCTCATTAGCATCCCGCAATGACTGCGGTTTATTTAGCACATAACAACCCCGTTGCTCGGCTTGTTCTAACAAATGCGTGGCGTACAAATAGTGCTGATTAAAAGGCGGGTCTTTGCGTATCATAATCACATCTAATTCATCAAGAGCAATAATTTGTTCACTGACAAATTGATAATGTTGATTGAGTTGCGATTTTACCTGCACAATCTTTGTTCGTGCATAAGCCCTTGCATTACGCAAAAATAAATCCCCCAATTCCATATAATAAAGCGTCCATCCTCTGCGTTGGGCTTCTAAGAGCATCGCAAAGCTGGTGTCTTTATAAATATTAATCGGGGCGATGTTGTCCATCACGATGCCGAATTTAAGGGTCATTATAAAATCTCACAAGGTTTTTTAAAATTAAATCACTGATTTTAGCAAATTTATTTTACAGTTTGTTATTTACCTAAAAAAGAATTTTTGGTATAAAGGCAGGCTAACTTTTGAATCAAGGCTCTAAACGGAGGTCAATTATGTCCAGAGTATGTCAAGTCACAGGAAAGCGTCCAATCGTTGGCAACAACGTTTCACACGCAAATAATAAAACGAAAAGACGTTTCAACCCTAATTTGCAACGCCATAAATTTTGGGTAGAAAGCGAAAATCGTTGGATACGATTAAGAATTACTACAAGCGGAATGCGTGTTATTGACAAAAAAGGCATTGATGCCGTTTTAGTTGAAATGCGGAAACGTGGCGAAAAAGTTTAAGGAGCTTAAAAAATGCGCGATAAAATTAAATTAATTTCAACCGAAGGCACAGGTCATTTTTATACCACCACTAAAAATAAAAAAACCATGCCTGAAAAAATGGAAATCAAAAAGTTTGACCCCAAAGCTCGTAAACACGTTATTTACAAAGAAGCTAAAATCAAATAATGCTGTTTGGCGTGTTTATCCAGACTAAAACGTCCTAAACCACAGCGCCGGTTCGCTGTGGTTATGTGTTGGTTATTTTTTCAACGACTCCAACATCGTTTTTAACTTTTCACACTGCTTGAAGAGCTGCTGATATTTTTCAGTTAAAGCCTGTTTTTCCTTACCCAACTTTTCATATTGCAGCTTTAAATCAAACAGATTTTTTTTCAGCTGTTCATTTTCAGACTCTAACGGACTAATAAAACTGACCTCGCTCATTTTTTGAACAGAGGGCGGATTGAGAATCGGTTTATTTTTATCAAACACCACATCATCATGCACACTGGTATTGGCATTTGTCTGTGCCGCATTTAACAACACATCGGCCGAGATGCCTTCCATCCCGCCTTGCCAAATATTGACACTAAAATTATAGGTTAATAACAAAAAAGCCGCCGATTCGCTGATTTTTTCGTTATTACACATCACGATAATAACTTTTTCTTTATCCAATGTTTTCAAAAAAGTGCGCAACGTGTACAAAGGTACATTAATCGCGTTGTCTAAATGCAGCTTTTCATATTCATCAGGTGGACGTACATCCAGCAAAATTGCGCCATCATCTAATAAAATTTCAGCTTCAAACGCCGTCACAAATTTGAGTGCCGCTTCTTTAATCAGGGTTAAAAAGTTTTCCTTACTCACGCGCAACAAACTTAACTCAGTCAAAGCTGTGACGGTTTCACTGCGTGGTTCATCAGAAATTAATGCCGCTTCACCAAAAGTATCCCATGTTTGTAATTTGGCTATTTTAGTCTCAGACCCTTGCGGCGAGTTTTTACGGGAAATTAAACATTCTCCGCTTTTGATTAAATAATAATAATCGCCAATATCATCCTGAGAAATCACTACATCGCCTTTTTCGTAATTGATTTCTTCTAATTCGGCATTAATTTTATGCAAGTTTGCAGGCGGCAAAGCACGAATAATAGGAATCATCAATAACGTGCTTAACCATTGTTCTGCATTATTTTTAATGATTTCTCGAGAGCCTGCGGTGGAATTTTTTTTACCCTCTGGTGGTGGGGTGCTAATATAAATGGTATTCAGCCGAAAAAAACGCACCGTGCCTTTGGCAACGCCATTGGTTTTTCGTGGAAGCTGATGGGCTAAAGCAAAACGCGCTGATTCTGAACTGGCTTTAATGATTTCCATTTTGAGTTTATCCACTTCAAGCGACACGTCTCCTTTGAGTAAATAAATTAAATCGCTTTCAGTGTCACCCCGCTTGAAAATCAGCGTTCCTGAACGAGCGGTTTCTATCATAATTTTGTCACAAATCACTTTAAAAACGCTGGTGGGCATCGTGGAAAACGGCACCATTTTACGAATAATCTGACCTTCTGGGGAGTCAATATCTACAGACATTTATCTTTACTGAGTTGATTTGGAAACGAATACAGCACAAAAGTCACACATGGGGTTTTTGTCTTAATGAAGTGAAAGTTTTAATGATAAAACATAATCGGGCAATTGCCTATGCGCGTTGTACAATAAATCCTTCTTCACCTGCCCTTTTATCTGTTTCGTAGACAAAACCTGCACAACTGGCTTTAATACCTTCATTAAAAACCACTCTTCACCTACTTGTAATGACTCTTTCAACCGATACCATCGCCGCCATTGCCACCCCGTCTGGAAACGGCGGCGTGGGCATTATTCGACTTTCTGGCAACGCCTCTAAAGCGATTGCTTTGCAACTCATTGATAAACAACAAATTTTAAAGCCCCGTTATGCCCATTTTGCGACTTTTTTAGATGCACAGCAAGGCATTTTAGACAGCGGGTTGCTGCTTTATTTTCCTGCTCCTGCGTCGTATACAGGAGAAGATGTAATTGAAATTCAAGCACATGGCGGCGCAGTGGTATTGGATATGCTACTGCGGCGGGTGTTGCAATTAGGCGCACGGTTAGCACGTCCAGGGGAATTTAGCGAACGGGCTTTTTTAAACGGCAAATTGGATTTAGCCCAAGCGGAGGCAATTGCCGATTTAATCGACAGCAGCACCGAACAATCGGTGCGGTCAGCACAAAAATCCATGCAAGGAATATTTTCTCAAAAAATCAATGAATTAGTCGATGAATTAACCGAACTGCGGATTTTTGTCGAAGCGGCAATTGATTTTGTGGATGAAGAAATTGATTTTTTAGGCGATGGAGTAGTCGAAGCGAAAATTCGCACCTTGGGTGAAAAAGTTAAACAAATTCAAACAACCGCACAACAAGGCCGATTATTGCGCGATGGCATGAATGTCGTGTTAGCCGGCAAACCGAATGCCGGAAAGTCCAGTTTACTCAATGCCTTAGCTGGACACGAAGCCGCGATTGTCACTGAATTTGCCGGTACCACGCGCGATGTTCTCAGGGAGCGGATTCAATTAGACGGAATGCCATTGCATATTATTGATACCGCCGGATTGCGTGACAGTGACAATGTGGTGGAAAAAGAAGGCATCCGCCGCGCACATTTGGAAATGCAGAAAGCCGATTGTATTGTGCTATTGGTCGATGTGCGCGAAGGCAAACCCGACCCACAGTTGCTCGCCAGTTTGCCAAAATCGACACAACTTATTGTTATTTATAATAAAATTGATTTAATCGGTCAATCGCCAGCGAAAGTACAAACTGAAAACGGTTGGCAATTTTATGTGTCGCTAAAACCGGAACAGGGTTTGCATTTGTTGACCGATTATTTAAAAGCAACCATGGGCTACAGTGCTGAAACTGACAATGTGTTTATTGCACGGCGGCGACATTTAGATGCGTTAGCAGTTGCGCAGCAGGCGATTCAAACTGCGTTGATGCAATTGCAAACCCAATTGGCAGGAGAATTGGTCGCTGAAGAATTGAAAATTGCGCAAAATAGTTTGGCAGAAATAACAGGACAATTTACGCCGGATGATTTATTAGGGAAGATTTTTAGTAGTTTTTGTATTGGTAAATAGCATCTTATTTAAAACGGTTTCATACCGTTTATTCAACTTCCAGCTTTATTTTCCTTATCCGAAATTAGCGGCATTTGTTTTCTCACCACGAATGAAAACCAAGCCACTATCAATAATGCCTTATAGCGATTAGCTTTGCGTTTGAAATTAACTGGCAATAAAAAACCGCCGTTGGTTTGCCGTGGGCGATTTTGTTGTAACGCATTATTCGGTGCAATAGGTTACCGCTGTTCAGGCTTACCAGTGACGAGTTATTTAAGTCTTAAAAAATCCCGCGCTGGCATAATAAGTTGTGCATTTTTCAGCTCTTCTAGGGCGATTTCGTGGAAAAGGTAACGTTCTTCAAATTCGGCAACCAGCAATGG
>JAIFMS010000030.1 GCA_020048335.1 Methylococcaceae bacterium
TTCTCTTTCGGCATTGGCTTGTTATTTTTCTACAGTTTATAATAAATAACAAAACTTAGACATTGACAGATTTTTAAAAACGTGGTGTCAAGTGTTTTTTACCAACAAGGGGATTGCGCGATTTTTCAACGATTATCATGCAGATAGCTAAACAGATTTCAGTCGATTCAAAAAGCGATTGAGGCGAAATTTTAAGTGTGCAGCCAAGACCACAAGCGATACAACAACAAGCCACCAATAATGCTTATTGCACCCAAGATAAATTCCCGATGTTGCAAAAATAACTGGGTAAACTGTTCAATAATTTGTTGGTTAATTTCTTTGTACAGTAAAAAACAGCCTAAGCAGAATACAAAAACGCCAAACCCACGCTTTAAATAATCGCTACTGATTTTGGTTGAAAAGTAAGCCCCTAAAAAACTTCCCACGATTGCACAACTTGTTACTAAGCCCGTCAAGGGAATGTTGATGTCTAAGTGGTTGGCATGACCTGCTAAAGCTGCCAATCCTTGCATGACAATAATAAATAACGATGTACCAATGGCTGCGCGAATGGGTAATCCTGCTAATTGATTGAGAGCAGGAACCAGTAGAAATCCCCCGCCGACACCGACTAAACCTGTCACCAGACCAACTAGAACACCATCAAATAAAATAGCCGCAATAGGCAATTCCAGAGGACATAAGCTTGCTCTGGGTTCAACAGGGTCTTGGTTTTTTTTGTTGCGTAACATCGCCGCAGAAGAAACCAGCATAACCGTAGCAAACAACACTAGCAACACAGGATCTGGAATATGAGCTGCGATTCTGCCACCTGAAAACGCGCCAACCATCCCTGCGATACCAAATACCCATCCTGTTTTCCAACATACTCGACCTGCTCTTGCATGGGTAATGACGGCAATTGAGCTTGTGATACACACCACAATTAGCGAGGTGACAATGGCTGATTTAGCCGATAAATCAGCCAAGTAAACCAAAACGGGGACGGTCAAAATTGAACCCCCCCCGCCTAATAAGCCAAGTAAAATTCCTATCAGTGTAGAAAGGATGCTTAAAAGAAACATGGATTAGCCTTGCAGAACTAACGCAGGTTTATCCTCAGTTTTACCGCAAGCTTGATTCGCTGGTAAGGCTTGATCTAAGTATTTTGGATAAGGTAAGTTTAAATTAGCCATAATTTCTATAAATTCGGCTTGGGTTTTTCCATTGCCTAAGCGTTCATTTAATGCCATTTCTTGTTTGATTGTTGAAACCGTCAAACCATGATAATCATGTCCTGGATAAACTAGGGTGTCAGGTGGCAGAGTAAATAATTTTTCCGTAATGCTGTGATACATAGTCTCGGCACTGCCTTGTTGAAAATCGGTTCTGCCACAGCCATTGATGAATAAACTGTCACCACTGAACAGGCGGTCATCAATTAAATAACTCACACAGCCACTGGTGTGACCTGGGGTATGCAGAACCTTAATTTCAATTTCGCCCACTTCTAAGCTAACGCCATCGGTGACTAATAAGTCGGCACACATTGCCCCGCCATCTCGATGCACAATGCTTTTACTGCCAAGTTTTTCGCGTAATAAACTTGCGCCTGTAATGTGGTCGGCATGAACGTGGGTTTCTAAGGTGTATATAAGGGTTAAATCTAATTCGTCTAAGAGTGAAAGATAGCTTTCTACCTCACTTGCAACGGTGTCAATTAAAATGGCTTTGTGAGTAAACTCACAACCGATTAAGTAAGTGTAAGTGTAAGTATCCGCATCAAAAAGTTGTCTAAAAATCATCACTGTCGCCTCGGGTTAAAATGAAATATTAATCACCGCTAATATACAGCGTAATTAATTGAAAGTAAATGGAGTCTAGCCAAAATCCATCCTCACACCTTGTTTAAAATATTACTCGGTTTTTACGATTGCTACAATGCGAAGTTGCGCTGATTTGGTTTGGCAGGTTTTCCCTATACTGCACAGTGCGTTACCTGCGGGATCATCTTCAATCACATCCGCATCCCTCACTTCAATAGGCACAGTTTGCGTAACCCCTGTCACAGCAAATTGGCAAGTAAAGCTATCTTCACATCGTTCATTGCGATAACTTTTTCCTGCGACCACAATATAAATATCAGGCTTTCCTTCCAGTCCATCCCACGATGCACCATTTATTTTTTTAGGATTTAAAGTGACTTCAATGGTTGCTTCATGCTCTGAAGGATTATCAGAAAAAAAATCGCCAAACACAGAGAGTGATTCATTCTCCGTAATAATCGCAGGGCAACGAGTATTTTCTAAGCGAACTTTTGCGATTCCTCTAAATTGTCCTTCAGGGTATTTTTCCAAATAGGCACAATATAAATCTTTATTTGGCTGACGTTCGATGCTTTCCCAAAACAATTGTTCGGTTTTATTCCAAGGATTGTTTTGAGTAAAATCATCCACATCGACCATAAATGCAAAAAGGGTCAATAAACTGGTTAACACACCTGCGATTTTTGTGGCGGGTAAAGCATGATTTCCTGGCACAAAGCCGCGATATAAAATGCCGCCTGACAGCGCAAATGCAAACAGCTTGATGATGACTGAAACAGTCGCCATAAACATAAGTACAATCCTAAAAGGTGAATCCAAAAATTGCTAAATTCTACCATAGCATTAGAATAAGTTATTGTAATGTAAACATTTCTTAACTTTCACCGTGCATAGATTCTGGAATGTTTAATTTTAAAGCGTGCGCCGCATTAAAATTAGGGGGAGTTAAAATCGTATTTTGGGCAGGGTGGCTGGTATCTAATTCAGGATAATCTTGCGTGTAATGCAAACCACGACTTTCTTTGCGTTGTTGGGCGCAGCGGACGATTAATTCAGCGACACTCACTAAGCTACGCAATTCCAGTAAGTCACTGGTCACGCGAAAATGCCCGTAATATTCGGCAATTTCTTCTTTTAATAATTCTAACCTACGCATGGCACGACTGAGACGTTTATCGGTGCGCACAATGCCAACATAATCCCACATAAAGCGGCGTAATTCATCCCAGTTATGCGAGACAACTACTTCCTCATCAGAATCAATAACCTGTGATTCGTCCCACGCAGGAATAGTAATTTTTTCGCTGGCTAGCGCAGGTAATTTTTTTAAAATATCTTGAGCGGCACGTTCTGCAAAGACCAAACATTCTAATAATGAATTACTCGCCATGCGATTTGCGCCATGCAAGCCCGTACAGGCAACTTCCCCCACTGCATATAAACCCGGAATATCGGTGCGGGCGTAACTGTCGGTCACAACGCCCCCGCAAGTGTAATGCGCCGCAGGCACGACAGGAATCGGTTGTTGGGTGATGTCAATGCCTAAATCAAGACATTGCTGATAAATGGTGGGAAAGTGGGCGCGAATAAAATCGGCAGGTTTGTGGCTAATATCTAAATAAACACAATCAACCCCGTGAGTTTTCATTTCATTATCAATGGCACGCGCAACAATATCACGCGGGGCAAGTTCTGCTCGCGCATCGTAGCGGTGCATAAAACGCGAGCCATCGGGCAGAATTAAAGTCGCGCCTTCGCCTCTGACCGCTTCACTAATCAAAAAAGACCGGGCATTCGGATGATACAAACAGGTTGGGTGAAACTGCATAAACTCCATATTACTGATGCGACAGCCTGCCCGCCAAGCCAAGGCAATCCCATCACCTGTGGCAATATGCGGATTGGTTGAATACAGATAAACTTTGCTTGCGCCGCCTGTTGCCAAAACCACCAGCGGTGCTGCCATTGATTTAACCACATGATGGGTGGCATCTAAGACATACGCCCCTAAAATAGCTGGGTTGGGTTGCCCTAATTTAGTCGCGGTGATTAAATCAATCACATTGTGATTTTCAAATAACGCAATATTGGGGTGTTGCTTGGCACGATTGATTAATGAAAGGGATACGGCTTTGCCCGTTGCATCGGTGGCATGAACAATCCGTCTATGCGAATGTCCGCCTTCGCGGTTTAAGTGCAGTTGTGTTTTACCCGTCGAAGATTGTTCTTCAGTGAACATCACGCCTTGTTCCCGCAGCCAGTCAATACTACGTTTACCGTATAAAACAGTTAATTTGACAATCTCGTTGTCACACAGTCCTCCGCCTGCGTCTAAGGTGTCATTGATATGTGATTCCAGCGAGTCTTGTGCGTCTAACACCGCAGAAATACCCCCTTGTGCGTAAAAGGTACTGCCCTCACTGAGAGACACTTTCGATAACACCGCAACCGTTGCAAAATCGGCTAATTTAAGCGCGAGGGTCAAACCTGCACCACCGCTGCCAATAATAAGAATATCATAAGGTTTAGAGTCTGGCATGATGTGGATTGCTAAGATTAAAGGGACAAACTATAAAACGGACAGTTATAGGAATGCAAAAATTGTTTTATTAACCGAATAGATGATAATACCCCTTTTTTTAAGCAGCATAGCACGTTGTTTATCATTTTAGCAGGCAGGACAGATGCGTATAGTAAGGTGGTTGAAAAAATCAATGATACAGGGTCAGCTCTTTTTCAGGGAGAAGGTTTGTGATAGGTAAGACAAGTTGTTGGATTATCTGTTTTTTCTGGCTAACGCACACTGTTTCAGCAGGGATGCTACCTGAATTTTCTGATATGGTAGCAGAGGCAGGTGAGGCTGTGGTAAATATTAGCACTGAGCAGAAAGAACGTTTGGCGCATCAAGGAGGACAGCAGGTGGTATTGAAAGGAGGTCGAGCATCGGGGTCAGGCTTTGTGATTTCAGAGGATGGTTATATTGTCACCAATCAACACGTTGTGCAGAATGCCGATAAAATATTGGTTAAATTCAAAGACCGGCATGAATTAAATGCACAAGTGATAGGTTTTGATAAAGCAACCGATATTGCTTTATTAAAAGTACAAGCAACGCAGCTGCCTGTGATTAAAATTGGTTTGCCAGAACAACTTAAAGTGGGCGAGTGGGTGGTCGCAATTGGTTCGCCATTTGGCTTTGAGCAATCGGTGACAGCTGGGATTGTGAGTGCAAAAAATCGTGCTGTTGCACCTGAAACCTATGTGCCGTTTATTCAAACGGATGTGGCGATTAATCCTGGCAATTCAGGTGGGCCGCTGTTTAATTTAGACGGTGAAGTGGTTGGAATTAACTCTTGGATTTTAAGCCAAACTGGGGGTTATATGGGAATGTCATTTGCCATCCCGATTGATGTGGTGATGAATGTTTCTGAGCAACTTAAAAAGACAGGCAAAGTCTCACGCGGTTGGCTAGGGGTGCAGTTGCAAGAGGTTTCAGTGGCATTGACTCAGTTATTGGCAATGGAAAGAACACGCGGGGCAATGGTTTCAGAGGTTTTTTCCGACAGTCCTGCCGAGCGAGCAGGGTTGATGGTTGGAGATGTGATTTTAGCCATTGCGGGGCAGACCATCGAAACCGCGATGGAATTGCCCCCTAAAATTGGGATACTCATGGCAGGCGATACAACGGCTTTGGAGATAATTAGAAAGGGGGAAACAAAAACTTTGCAGGTTCAAGTAGGACTATTACCCGAAACAACTCTGTTAAAAGCCGAAAACTTTGCCATAATAACCGCTCGATTGGGCATAACGGTTGATAATTTTCTTGAAGAGGGAAAAAACAGCTCAAGGGGTGTGCTTATCCGTACAGTGAATACCGAAGCTGCCCTTACCGCAGGTCTTCGTCAAGGAGATATTATTTTAGGAATGAATGATACACTTATTCGTGATGTGGCTGATTTAACGCAAAAATTGAGTGATATGATGCAAAATACGCGCATTTCTGTGCTGATTCAGCGTAATAAAGAGCGATTTTTTTTACCACTGACTGTTTTATGATTGTGTGAAATAAAACACAGAAACTTTTTTAAGATAAAACCGCAGCGAATTATTTTTTTTGACTATAATAAAGTTAGATATTGCAAATTATGGCTATGTTGAAGATGCAAGTGATATTTAAAAGGTTATTTTTCAGTAAAACAGGGGGGATTTCTTGATGCAACAAGAAAACTCAGCCTTACGGCTACTGAACTATCGGGAATTGCTGTTGACTTTGCAACATCTGTGCAAAGAACAAAGAACAGGGACTATGGTTATTACTGATGGTTCACAGAATTTAGCAAAATTAATTCTTGAACAAGGAATCATCTTTAATGCTTTTTTTAAAGAAGCGACAGGGGAAAAAGCATTAGTTTTAATGCGTGAGATAAAACAAGGCACCGTTAGCTTTACCAATCGGGTAGGGCAAGCCAGTGTTTCTGAGCCTAAAATTTTCTTATCGACTCACGATATATTCCAACTTCTTATTAGCAATTCGCCTTTCAATGACACCGCTGCCAATACTGATAAAAAAATGCCAGAACCTACGATTGTTTCGGCAAGTCCTGCGCCTGCTGTAGGGGGAATGAGTCCGATTGAGGCACAATTAGCGGTTGTGATAGGGCCTGTGGCTAAAATTTTATATTTAGATTACACACAAGAAATTCAAGAGGCCAATGATTTTAAGGCGTTGAATGTTGTGGTTGACAAGGTGTCAAAACAGCTTTTAGGTGCAGAGCAATTAACCTTGTTTAGACAAGGAATGTTGGCTTTTGTTAATCAATATAATTTAAAAGGTCAAGAAGCCACACTGACTGCCTTGAAAGGAAGTCAAAAAAAGTTACGCTTAAGTACCGCCAGTTTAGCCCTGTGTATAGCCAAACACGCTGTATTAGGAACGCTAGGAACTCATTTACTGGATAATTTGGTTTTTCAACTTGAACGGGGCGGTAATGTAGGCAGTGCCGTTGGCTTATTTGACGTTTTGCGCTTACTGGAAAAATCAACCCGAACAGGTTTGTTAGAAGTTAGAGAAAAAGAAAAAATAGGCGGCTTTTATTTTGATAAAGGCGTGTTATTTAATGCAGTTGAATTTGGCATGAATGGCAAATTAATTGCGTTTGATATTATGCAATGGCCGCACGATTACTTGGTTTTCAGAGGTGTTGCACAGGACGGTGTCTCGCGACAAATTACTCAGTCTATTGATACGCTAATCAAAGAGCTGGAAAAATTAAAAGCCCAAGATGAAAAAACAGAGGTTAATACGACGCCACCTGTTAGCAAGGCGAATGAAGTCACCTTAATTGCCGATGCAATCCATCTGATTGAAGGGGGCGATAATTGCAGAGCAGAACAGATGCTGGTTTCTGTTTTAATGCACTATGAAGAAAACTTTAAAGGCTGGTTTTGGTTGACGCGCGTTTTAACCAATATGACCGCAATAGAAATTGCACTAAAAAAAGCCGCGTTTTTACAGCCAAAAAATGTAGAGCTTGCCGAAGAGATAAAAAAATTCACTTTGGTAAGAAAAAATATCAAAGGCGATTTTGTATTGCGTTGTCCTTTTTGTTGGACACCCAATGATGAACACGATTTTGAGTGTGCTTATTGCAAATCTAATTTTTTTATCACGCCTGATTTTTTTAAAACCATCGGTAAAGCAAAAACAGAGATTTTAGATAAAGCTATTGAGCGTTATGGCAATGTCTTACAACAAGAACAAGGTCATGCACAAAACACCTATTTGCGTTTTTATTTAGCGATGGCGTATTTAAATCGCAAATACTATCAAGAAGGCTTAGACCAGCTGCATGAAATAACAAAACTCTTGCCTAACAATAATGCGTTGTTAATGCAAAGTCGTATTTTGACCGATTACATGAATACCGAAGGCTTGCTAAGGTCTTCAACCCATTTGCCTGAAAAATCAACAGAATCGGGGGCGACAGGGCAGCAAAGAAAAATTTTGGTCGTTGAAGACAGTATGGTGACACGCAAAGTAATTGCCAGAACCCTTGTGGCAAATGGCTATGAAGTGTTTGAAGCCAAAAATTCGATTGAAGCACTCAATGATTTTGAAAAAAGAAGCCCGAACCTGATTTTATTGGACATTATTTTGCCAGGTAAAGACGGCTATGAAATCTTGGCAGAAATCAGGCAAAAGCCAGGCTTTGAAAAATTGCCTGTTGTTATGTTGACCTCGCGCGATAGTTTGTTTGATAAGTTAAAAGGCAAAGTCTCTGATGCGAATGAATATTTAACCAAACCGTTTCAACCCGATGAGTTATTGGCGATTGTGCGCAAATATTTAAAATAAACATTATGGCAAAAACACCTTTCAAAGTCCTTGTGGTCGATGACTCAGCAGTTAGTAGGCAGGCTATCATTGAAATAGCGAATGAGAGCGAGGATTTACAGGTTGTAGGGCAGGCTGAAAATGGTTATCAGGCATTGGAATTAATTCCGCGTCTAAAACCGGATTTGGTGACATTGGATATTATCATGCCAAAAATGAATGGCTTGACGACATTAAAAAACATAATGATTTTTCATCCTGTCTCGACCATCATGTTAAGCAGTTTAACGCAGGAAGGGGTTAATATTACGTTTGATGCGTTACGCTATGGCGCAATTGATTTTATTGCCAAACCTTCTGTGCTTGAAGGGCAAAATCCTTTAAAGATTCAAGCTGTACAAATTACGCAAAAAATGCGCTTGGCAGCGCGAGTAAAAATAGGCTCGATTCAATATATCCGTGCTAAACCGAATTTAGATAAAGAAAGGTATTTCCGACAAAAAATAGCGTGTAAAAATATTGTGGTTTTAGGGGTCGCAGAAGGAGGCTATGGCACGTTATTAAAAGTAATTTTACGTTTAAAGCCTGATTCTTTTTCTGCTTACATGGTTATTTTTTATGAAACTTCTCAACACGTTGATAGTTTTATTGATTATCTGAATAATTATTGTGATGTTTCAGTGCAAAGACCGCAAAATAATAGGCTAGTGGAATCAGGAATTTGCTATATCAGTTCAGGTGAGGAATATGTCACCGTACATGGTAAAAGAGGGCAATTATTTTTTCATGTGAGTTCTGCCCCTTTTTCCTCACGGCGTGGCACGATTGATATGCTGATGTTTTCAGTGGCAGAAACCATCGGCGAACACGCATTAGGCGTTAT
>JAIFMS010000052.1 GCA_020048335.1 Methylococcaceae bacterium
TAAAATTTTCTGCCAAGCGGGGAGCTTTGGACAAAATAATCACCCCGCCGCATAGTCGGTTAATTTTCGCCGATATGGTGCAAAAAAGCCCAACACAATATCGCTTTTCGGTACGCCTTTTTCGACTAATTCAGCGGCAATGTCGGCTTCAAAACCATTATGCTGAATCCAGATTTTGCCGTCTTTAATGTCAAAATGTAAGCAGATAGAATAAACCCATCGCATATTATCCCAGCCAACTCTAAAGAACAGATAATGGTCATGTTCAGTATCAAAAATTAATTCCTGTTCAATGCCATTTTCTTGTTTGTCTAGTTTGGCATAATCAGCAATTAATTCTTTAATAATTTCGCGGTATTTGATTATTCTATCCATTTTAAAATCTCCTCGTTTTGTGTATCGTAAATGAGCAATACAAGATAAAAGCGTTGTTTAAAACCAAAAGTGAGAGTTCGTTAAGCAAAATTTGAGGGAAGTCATTCCCAAGTGGGAGCTTAGAAATGAGATAAACTCTAAGCCAACCCAAAAGAATCTGATTTAATCGCCAGTCGATTGCCATTGCCCTTTGTAAATCAAAAAATGCGCTATAACTTGTTCATTTGCTTCTAAAATATGCACTTGAACACCATGCGCAGATTGCCCCCATATTTCTGATTGGAGTTTTTCAATATCAAAGGTGTCAGACGAAAAGCTCTTATTCCACACTTTGCCAACAGAATCCCAACGATAGCCTCCCGCATTTAATAAATCCTTAATTTGAACGGTTGGCGCAGGAAAAGAGTTTGAGTGATTACTAATTTTCACAAAAAGTGTCGTCTCACCCTGAAAAATCGGAGGTGGATAATCATCCCAAACAATATTAGTTAGAGATAATGTTTCCAAAAACGGCGATTTTCGCGATTCTTCAGTAATAATCACCATTTTTTCGGTCGCACGAGTCAACGTTACATAAAAAAGCCGCCGTTCTTCTTCGGTAAGTTTTTCAATGCTATCACCCAAAATGCGTGAAAAAATCCAATCAGGGTGAATTAACGGATAACTATTATCCAGTGCATCGGGAATAATCACGACCGCCTTTTCAAGTCCTTTGTATTTGTGCGCAGTTGAAACGGTAATTCGTTTTTTTAACTCATCAGGAAAAAATTTACGAATTTCCTTGAGAAACTCTCCTATTTTTTTGCCAAAAAATTTATTTTTACGAAACAAAAGCACCACATCAAAATTATCTGAAAAGGCTTTATGAATAATACGCAAAATGATAGGAATATATTTTTCGTGTTGTGAATGTCTTGCTATCTCAATGGGCGAAACTATAAATTTATCTATGTCGGCTAAAATAACGTCACCTTCTAATTGTTTATGAGCTATCGCAGGTTTTCCAAATTCCTGCATTAAAGCATTTCCAATTTCGACAACTTTTTTAGCGGAGCGATAATTGGTTGAAATATACAATTGTTTTGATTCACCAATATGCTTTTCAAAATTTTGAAAAAACTGTAAATCCGAACCTGCAAAGCCATTAATCGCTTGCCAATCATCACCGACACAAAACAATTGTACTTTTGAGTTTTGAGTGCGAATAACCTGAATTAATTGATAAAATAATTCAGAAAAATCTTGAAATTCATCAATGCAAATATAGCGTAATAATTTAATATCACCGCCTGTTGATTTGCGTTCAAAATTGGTGATTCCCGATTTAATTAATTCAATTGCGCGTTGCATTAAACCATCAAAATCATCTTCACCTGTTTCAGCAAGTTTTTCCAAATAAGCGGCATAAAAATAACAAGCTAATTCATGAAACTTGGGTTCAATTTCACACATTGGTGCATAACTTTCAATTGTTTTTTGTAATTCTGAAACGGATAATAATTTTTTGCGGCAGCGTCCAATAAACCCCGTTATTGCTTTAGTAAATTGGTCAATAGCTCTGTCTTTGATGCGCAGCCATATTTCTTCTTCTGATAGTCGAATACATTCAATATTTTGCGCTTGTAAACATGATTTTAAGTTATTTAAAAATCCAATTTCCCCATGAGAAGTAATATCTTGAGGTGAAAATTCAATTAAATACCAATCTTTTTCATTTTGCCAATAATCACGTTTTTGCTGCGACATATCATCATAATCGACATCACCTTCTAAACCAAAATATTCAATAATTACACCTTTTTTATCCGCCTGATAAATCGTAAAATCAGGGCGGTAATTAATACCTTTCCATCTTCGGTTTTGCTCATATTTATACGGAATATTATGTTCAAATAAAAAATCAGCAATCAGTTTTTCACCATACGATTTAATATAATTTCCCTTTAAACTTTGCCGTTTTAATGAACGGCGAATCTGCAAAAACTCTTCTTTATTATCGCGTTTATCATAACCACCATTAATAATACGCGACCAGTCTTCTCGAAAAGAATTATTCATTAACTCACGAATTTTTTCTTTGTATTCTGTTGAATAAATTAGATTATCATCAATAATGGTTTGTACAATACGGCTTAATTCCAAATGAAAATCATCTTCGTTATCATAAAGCGGAGGATTTTCAGGATGAACAATTGCATAAGCCAGTGCGTGAAATGTCATAATATGCGGTAATTTAATTTCTAATTTTGTAGCTATGCTTTCAATAGTTTGCGCTAAAATTTCTTCATGATTTATTTTTTTATTAAAGCTCTCTTTTTTTGCAGTACGTTGACTAATTTCACTTTCTATTTTTTCTTTAGCCGTATTATTTAATAATTCCAATAACCGCTGTTTAATTTCTAATGCCGCTTTTCTATTAAAGGCTAATAACAGTATTTCATTCGCATCTACTTTACAATGTTTTATTAAAAAGAAAGCGCGATTAACTAAAGTTGTTGTCTTTCCACTCCCAGCTCGCGCAATAACCTGAATATTGCCATGTATGGCTGCAATTGCCGAAGCCTGTTCATCATCGGGAGAGTTTTTATTACTAAAAGAATTTTCTTTAATCCACCATTTTACAAATTTTATTTTGTCTTTTTCTAAATCAATTGATGTAATTAAATCGGCACAAATTTCATGAAATAAATCCTCAACACTCAAAAAATCAATAAACATTTGTTTGCGAATTTTGGTTAATAAATTTTTACGCTCGATTTCTTTTTGCTCTTCCATAATCACCTGAGAATTACTCACCAACTAATTCGCTTTTTTATTTCTAGTTACTTTATATTTTGTTCCAAACTCAGTTTAAGAATTCCAATCACCAAGCTCTGCTTGATGTGTAAAGCTTGGAGCTTGAAAACTAGATATTTTCTGTTTTCATCACTAAAAAAGCTATCTATTTTAAAACATCCGCTTCCGACAAACCTGTAATTTTCATCACCGTTTCAATCGAAAGTCCTTCATCTAACATCGCTTTAGCTAAATTTATTCGCTCTAACCATTTTTCCTCTGCCAGCCCTTCTTCTCTTCCCAATTCAATCCCTTCTTTTTTGGCAGTATCCAAAACATTCACAAAATCACGATAATATTTTAAACTCAACTCATAAGCATGACGGTCTTCATAGCTCGTATTTGCCAGTTCATTGAGTTTGAAGTGCGCTTCGGCATCTATTTCTCTTAACCTAGCATCGGTAAAGGGATTAATAAATGTGCCTAAAGATTTATTTGTCATTTTATCCGCATCAATTCGCCATTACCCAATTATCCAGAAATATATCTCGCTTCCCATCTCCGCTTGGGAATGCCTATCCTCAAGCTTTGCTTGATATAAAACTTGTAGTTTGGAAGTAAGAGATTTTCTGTTTTCATCACTAAAAAAGCTATTTATGACGCAATGTTCGACTTTTAATTGAGTTGAAAGCATAACTTATCCCCCATAAGGTTGTTTTACCAAAAGTATCCAAACAATGGAAAAAAGCATACCTGTCGAAGACTTTACCACACTGTCTAACCATTTGTATGTACAAGAGATTTACCATGAAATTGTAAAAACACCGCTGCGTTGCCGAGGTTTCTTGGTTTAGAATCACGCTCCAATTTTGTGAAACAAAGTGCGAATTTATGGCACTTAAAAGGGCTTGTTCAGCAGCACTTGGTTGAGAAAATGAACGCGATGTACTCCAAGCTATAACCAATGGCTTAAAGGGTTTACTGATAGGTGATAAAGGCTACATTCGCCCAAGTTTAAAAGACGACTTAGCCAAGAAAGGACTTGATTTACAAACAGCTTTACGAAAAAACATGAAAGACTCACGCCCTAAACCTTTTGTTGCGAAACTTATGAAAGCTAGCCGATTAGTTGAAACGGTTATTGGTCAATTATCTAAACGTTTCCATATTGAAAAAGGTGCGGGCGCGTGATCGCTGGCATTTGGCAAATCAACCTTTGCATTTTGAATGCATTAGTTGAAGTTTAAAAGTCGAACATCGCGTAGAAGCTATGATTTTGCAATAAAGCAGAAATACAAAGGGATAACCACATCAGACGCTGCCACACTTACCGAGTTTTCTTATTCGTAGATGGGTACTTGCCGCTTAAAACTCACCCCAACCCTCCTTTACCAAAGGAGGGATTTATCGTGACATTAAAATTTTGTAACGTTTATCTATAACCGCACCGCCAACACATCACAAGTGGCATAATGCAACACCCCATTAGCGGTTGAACCCAACAAAACAGCCAACCCATGTCGCCCATGTGAACCGACCACAATTAAATCAACCTGCTGTCTTATCGCTAATTCAACAATTTCTTGTTTGGGATTTCCCCAAATCAACCAACGTTGCTCAGGGGGGATGTTTAACGATTCTGCCAACGCGCTTAATTTGGCTTTATGTTCCTCTAAAGGGCGATAATCAGTTTTTTGTGTTAAATCCAACACCGTCCCATAAGCCGTATCTGCCATGGCTATATCATCCAGCACATGAAGAAAACTGAGTTTGGCTTGATATTGATCCGCCAAAGTCCGTGCTTTTTGTGCCACTTTTTCATTGTTTTGTGCATAATCATAAGCCAATAAAATATGTTTATAATTGCTCATCACTTTACCTATTTAACCTTAACTCATTGAAAAATTAGCCACATTTACTGTCGCCACAATTAAGACAGGTCATACAACCATCCATTAGCACTAAGGCTTTAACATGACATTTCATACACAACACCGCTTGCGCTGGAAAACTCTCATCTTCTTCTAACGTTGCGGTATCATTATGCCGAGCGACAAACTCTTTACGTTTAGCGGCTAAAAAGCGTTTTTGGTGTTCATCCAAGTCATCACTTTTTAGCATTCCAATATCACGCATATGGGTTTCAATTGCACAGCCTATTTCTGCCACTAACGAAGGCATAAACACTCCGCCTTTTTTAAAATAACCGCCTTGCGGGTCAAAAATGCCCTTTAGTTCTTCAACTAAAAAAGTAATATCGCCGCCTTTGCGAAAAATAGCCGAAATCACCCGAGTTAAAGCCACCATCCATTGAAAATGCTCCATATTTTTAGAATTAATAAACACTTCATAGGGGCGGCGTTCTTCATATTCGGTATCAGGATTTAAAATCATATCGTTAATCGTAATATACAGCGCGTGTTCCGATTGCGGCGTTTTAATTTTATAGGTTGAGCCTAACAAAATATCAGGACGCTCCATATTTTCGTGCATACTTTCAACATTACTTTCTGGCAATGTCTCACTTGCCGGAATGCTGGTGTTTTCTTCGGTAAGCACTTTATAACTAATAATTTTTCTATCTATTTTGGTTGCCATCGCAATGAACTCAAAAGGATTTATCGGCTGCTAAAAAAGCAAGGAATGGGCTATTGTAGCGAAAAGTAAACATTTATGCCGTGCATTTGCTGACAAAATCCCTGCTGGGAAGTTACACACAGTCGCTAACATCTTTTATAATCAGCGGCACTTTCTCTTAATTCAATGATTTTCTATGCGTATTCTGTTTATTCACCAAAATTTTCCAGGGCAATTTAAACACCTTGCGCCTGCCTTAGCGGCGCAGCATGAAGTGGTGGCTTTTGCGATGAAAAAAGATATTCCAACTACTTGGCAAGGGGTACGGCTGATTAGTTATCAAGCCAAGCGTGGTTCAACCCCCGCAATTCACCCGTGGCTGATTGATTTTGAAACCAAGACCATTCGAGCCGAAGCGGTTTTTCATGCAGCGCTGGCATTACGCGCCGAAGGCTTTGTCCCCGATTTGATTATCGCCCATCACGGTTGGGGGGAGAGTTTGTTTATCAAAGAAATTTGGCCGCAGGCAAAACTGGCGATTTATTGTGAATTTTTTTATCACTCACAAGGCACAGATGTCGGGTTTGACCCTGAATTTTCTGACGCAGAACCTGCCGATGTGTGTCGGTTGCGCTTAAAAAATATTAACAATTATCTGCATTTTGACATTGCCGATGCTGGAATTTCGCCCACCCATTGGCAAGCCAGTACGTTTCCTGAGCCGTTTCGTGCAAAAATTCGGGTGATTCACGATGGGATTGACACAGAGGCAATTACCCCCAATCCCCAGGTCAGCCTGACGTTAACCACCCCCCAAGGCGCGTTGACGCTGACCCGCGACGATGAGGTCATTACCTTTGTCAGTCGCAATTTAGAGCCTTATCGGGGCTATCATATTTTCATGCGTGCTTTGCCTGACTTGTTACGCCGTCGTCCTAAAGCACGGGTGCTAATTGTCGGTAACGATGGGGTAAGTTATGGGGCGCAGCCGCCTGCGGGACAAACTTGGAAAACGATTTTTCTCAACGAAGTGAGCGGCAAGCTGGATATGAATCGGGTGCATTTTTTAGGTCACATTGCGTATGAGCATTTTATTCCACTGTTACAACTGTCGCGCGTTCATGTTTATTTAACTTATCCGTTTGTATTGAGCTGGAGTTTACTGGAAGCGATGAGCGCGGGCTGCTGTATTGTTGCCAGTGATACGCAGCCTTTACACGAAGCCATCCGTCACAATGAAACAGGGCGGTTAGTGAACTTTTTTGACGCACCTGCGTTGACAGAAGAAATTTGTTATTTATTAAACAAACCTAAAAAACGCGCCACACTGAGTGCCAATGCGCGGTTGTTCGCCCAACAACATTATGATTTAAAAACCGCTTGTTTGCCTAATCAATTAGCGTGGGTGGATGGGTTACTTAACGGGCGTGCATAACGTAACATTATGCCAAGTGGCTTTTGCAACGGGTAAATAGGTTTCAAAATCGGCAGGCGGTAAGATGTCCTGTAAAGCTTGTTCGGTTGCAGGTAATTTTTCGCCTGTCTTTCCAACACTGGCTTGCAAGGGCGCGAGCGTTTTTTGACAGTCTGACAACTGTCCTAAATGGTATTGCGTGACCGCTAAATCATTGCGAATTTGCCCCTCTTCAATCCAGTCTAAAGTCGTTGCACAGTTTTGTAATAGGGCTGTCAACGGCGCAGCGGCTTGAGCATAGGCTTTTTTACCATACAATTGCGCAAATTTTTGGCGCGTTTTTGCCCGTTCTTTGCGCGTGCAAGCGGGAATTTCTTTTAAATAAACACCTTCAAACTGGGCGCGGATGCCACAAAAACCGCTACAGCTTACAGGGTCAAGGGCGGATACGTTAATCCCTGAGCCTTTGCTGTCAAAGCGAATCACACAGGGTTTGCCTGCTTCACCGCCTTCTAAGGTGGCTTGCTGCTGGATAATGTCACCTTCTAAACTACAAGTGTGTGCATTGCCACCGATGGTCTCGATGGAAAAATGCAGCTTTTTTCCTGCTTGTTTAAGGGTTAAATTTCCCCAGCCGCCTTCGGTAACGTATTGCCCTGTTGACAAAACAGGCTGGGCTAAAACAGAAAGCGAAATAAAGGACAGGAAAAGCGCGATAAAACGGATTGCAAGAGAAAGCATTTTGTATTTCCTAAAATGAGAGATTTTTTTACGGATAAGGATTTGTATTTTCGATGCGGCAATGCCTAGAATGTGTGAAAAATTGACTTTTTTAGACAGAAAAACTCGCCATGAATAACAACGCGACAACAGTGAAGTTTATCTGCGCTTGCCTTGCAAACCGCCCGTGTGCAATGCGATAATTTTCTGTCCTGCGGGAAAAAAACCTTCGGCAATTAAGCCATACAAGGCAAATAGCATTTTTCCCGTATAAATCGGTTCAAGTGGAATCTGCTGTCGTTGTTCAAAGTCACGGATAAAGTCCAGTAACGCAGGGGTTGTTTTGCCAAAACCACCGCAATGCGCGTCTAATTTTAGCTGCCAATTTTTTGCCAGTCCGCTTTGATTTTTTAATAAAGCGTGGACATCAGTATTTAAAAAATCCGCGCCCTTTAATGCCGCAAATCCTAGCAATTGTTTTTCTTTGGGAGCGGCTTTTATCAGTCCTGCTAAAGTAGTTGCTGTACCGCAGGCGGTGCAGAGAACATTATAATCTTGGTTGATTTCTGCCAAAATTTCACCCACGCCGATTAATGCTAATTCAGTCGCGCCGCCTTCTGGAATCCAGTACGCATCGGACTTTAAATCAGGCAGTGCGTCCCACGCTTTAAAGTTGCGCAATTGCCGATACGCACTGCGGCTGATAAATTCCAACTCCATGCCGTTCTCGACTAAATCGCGCAAAGTTGGATTCAATTGCGCAGGCTGTTCACCCCGAATAAACGCCTTGGTTTGCAACGACAAAGTTTTGCCCACAAAGGCTAAAGCGTGCAGATGATTAGAATACGCCCCACCCATGCTGATGAGGGTGGTTTTTTTTAACGCTAAGGCATGGTGAAGGCAATATTTTAATTTGCGCCATTTATTGCCCGAAATAATTGGATGCAGTAAATCATCACGCTTGAGCCATAATTCCACCTTGCGGGCGGTGAAAAAAGGCTCATTTATGCGCGTTAAAGGGGACGGGAAAAATTGCCTTTCCAATTCGAGTAGCGGTGATTGCACTTAAATCACTTTAGAAAACTGCTGCTGTTTTTGGGCTAAATAACGGTCAAACACCATGCAAATATTGCGAATCAACAACCGTCCAGCGGCTAAAACCTGAATTTTATCCGCCGTTAAAGTCAATAATCCATCCGTTTCCATTTCCTGCAATGCCTGTAATTCAGCAGCAAAATAATCAGCAAACACAATGGTAAATTGCCGCTCAATGTTGGCAAAGCTTAAATCAAAATGACAAATCAATTGGGTAATTACCGCGCTGCGCAATTTATCATCGGCAGTTAAATCCAAGCCTTTAAAAACGGGCAGTTTGCCTTGTTTAAGCAAGTCATCATACAACAGCAAATCTTTCACATTTTGGCTATACGCATCGCCCACGCGCCCGATAGAGGTAATGCCCATCCCGACTAAATCGCAATCTGAATGGGTGGAATAGCCTTGAAAATTGCGGTATAACTTGCCTTCGCGCTGGGCGATGGCTAATTCATCATCGGGTTTGGCAAAATGATCCATCCCAATATACACATAGCCCGCCGTCATTAAGCGATGTCCTATCATTTGCAAAATTGCTAATTTTGTTTCAGGCGTGGGCAAATCTGCCTCATTAATTTGCCGTTGCGATTTAAATTTGGTTGGCAGATGGGCATAATTAAAAATTGAAAACCGCTCGGGTTGTTTTTCTAATACTTTGTCTAAGGTTTGTGCAAAACTGTCCACTGTTTGCAATGGCAAGCCATAAATCAAATCAATATTGGTGGAACGAAAGCCGTGTTTTCGTGCCGCATCTAACACGGCAAACGTTTGTTCCTCGGTTTGAATTCGATTCACCGCTTGCTGTACCGCAGGATTAAAATCTTGCAACCCTAAACTAATTCGATTAAAGCCTAAACTGCGCAATTGCGCAACGGTGTTTTCATCGGTTTCACGCGGGTCCACTTCAATTGAATATTCGCCCGTATCATCGTGATGTAAATTAAAATGCTGCCGAGTGGCATCCATCAGCCGTTTCATTTGTTCATAACTTAAAAACGTGGGTGTGCCGCCGCCCCAGTGCAGTTGATTCACTTTGCGATTGCTATCAAATAACGCACCCTGCATTTGGATTTCTTGCAATAAATTGGTTAAATAGGGTTCGGCATGAGCGCGGTTTTTGGTGATAATTTTGTTACAGGCACAAAAAAAACACACGGTATCGCAAAAGGGCAGATGAAAATACAAGGACAACGGCCCGCCTGCGGCATTGGATTTGTCAATATGCACTCGATAATCGCTATCGCCAAACCCTTCATGGAGTTCTAACGCGGTGGGATAAGAAGTATAACGCGGGCCTGCTTTGTCATAACGATGAATTAAAGCTAAGTCAAAAGTGATAGATTGATCCATGAATTTTCTAGCCAGAGTGAAGAGGAAGGGTTTATTATCAAGCAATCGTTTCGTAAGTACAACCGCGAGTAAATTCAGGCTACGCGCTTATTAACCCGACATTTAGTCACTTTTTATTCACTCACTTGAGAAAAAATGGAATTATTAGACACTATCCCGTCTCTTATAACGACTAAAAAAACAACCACCGAGATAGCTTTACAGGTATTTGATACGCTTGACTGTGTGGAGGTAGCGTTTATGCTGGGGCGTTGGCAAGGTTTTGGCTTACATACCAATCATCCAATGGATGGTTTATTGGAAGCGGCACATTGGTATGGCAAAGAATTTGTTAATTCGGAGCTTGTTCACCCGTTGTTATTTTTAGATAAACAAGGAACTATTTTTAAGGTAGCCTCAAATCTTACCTTGATGAATTGGGGCTTAAAATATCCTGTTCTCAAAAGCCAGTCGCTACAACCTTTGCTACTTGTTAGCAATTTTTTATTAAAAACAGAAAAAAGCCAAGCTCGCCTGCGCATGATGGACTATCGTGGAAAAGTGAGTGCGACGATGATTTATGATTATTTACCGATAAATGATGCGTTTAGAAAAATAGATGACAACACGGTGTTAGGTCTTATGGATTTTAAAAACTCCCCTCAGCCGTTCTTTTTTGTTCTCAAACGTGCCTAATTTCATTCCCTAAAAAAGTAATGCTAGGAATTTATATGAACCAAAACAATATCGAATGTCCTAATTGCGGTCATAAAATTGATGTCAGTGATGTAATGCATCATCAAATTGATGCGACCTTAAAAAAGCAATATGCAGACGAAGCGGCAAAAAAAGAAGCCGTGTATAAAGCCCAAGAAGAAGAGCTGGTTCTGCAAAAACAACGTTTGGTCAATGAAAAAGTACAGCAAGATAAAATGTTTGCACAACGGCTAGACGCTGAAAAGAAAGTGTTGCAGCAGCAATTGAAGTTGCAATTAGAAGAAGAACAAGCCGGTCGCTTGCAAGCACTTGAGCAGGAGTTAGCAGAAAAATCAACTCAAGTGAAAGATTTTCATAAAGCTAAAGCAGATGTCGCTCGCTTAGAGCGGGAAAAACAAGAGCAGAAAATCGCGATTGAAACCCAATTGCAAACCCAGTTTTCTGAACAATTAAAAACCGAACAATTGGCATTGCGGACTAAATTAAGTCAAGAAATGCAATCAGAAATGTCTGGACAATTAACAGCGTTGCAGCAAGAAATTACTGCAAAATCAGCGCAGTTAAGGGAATTTAATAAAGCTAAAGCCGATATTGCTCGTTTAGAACGTGAGAAAGAAGAACAGAAAACCGTGATTGAAACCCAATTGCAAACGCAGTTTAATGAACAATTAAAAGCAGAACAAATTGTTTTGCGCACTAAATTAAGTCAAGAAATGCAGTCAGAAATGTCTGGACAATTAACAGCGTTGCAGCAAGAAATTACTGCAAAATCAGAGCAGTTAAGGGAGTTTAACAAAGCTAAATCGGATATTGAACGTTTGCAACGCGAAAAAGAGGAGTTGCGGGACGCGCTGACGCTGGAAAAAGAGCAGGAGTTTTCGGTTAAATTGCAGGATGAAAAATTGAAAATTCAGCGGCAAGTGACTGAAAATTCGGCGTTAAAAATCAAAGAGTGGCAATTAAAGTTTGAAGAACAAACTCGCTTAGTCGATGAGATGAAACGCAAAGCCGAACAAGGCTCGATGCAAACGCAAGGAGAAGTGCTAGAAGTGGCGATTGAAGAATGGTTGCGTGAGCAATTTCCGTTGGATGTGGTTGAAGAGGTGAAAAAAGGGGTGCGGGGGGCAGATTGTTTGCAAATTGTGCATACCCGCAGTCGGCAAAATTGCGGCACGATTTATTATGAAAGCAAACGCACTAAAGAGTTTCAGGCTGGTTGGATAGAAAAGTTTAAAAATGATATTCGTGATAAAAATGCCACCTTGGGGGTGTTAGTGACTGAAGCGATGCCTATTGGCATGGAGCGGATGGGATTGAAAGACGGGGTGTGGATTTGTAAGTTTGAAGAATTTAAAGCCTTGTGTGCGGTACTACGGGAGTCGGTGATTAAATTGAGCGAGGCAAAACTGAGTCAGGAAAACAAAGGCGATAAAATGCAGATGCTGTACGATTATTTAACCAGCAATGAATTTAAGTTGCAAATTGAAGGAATTGTGGAAGGGTTTAGCCAAATGCAAAGTGATTTAGAGGCGGAAAAACGCGCAATGGCGCGAATTTGGAAGCAGCGTGAAAAACAATTGGAAAAAGTGTTGCTGAATACCACCCAACTACATGGGGCAATTCGGGGGATTGCAGGGTCTGTGATTCAACCTGTTGCGTTATTGGAATTAGGGAATACGATAGAATAGTACCAACGTCATCGATGCATTACTGGGATTTTGCTTGTTGACAGTGAGTTTGTTTATCTGCTTGATTAATGCCAATGTCTTTTTGCTTAGATAACACAGGATTTATTGCCGAAACTGCTCAAAAAGGCAGTCATTGTGATGGATAATGCTCGTTATCATAAACGCTCGGATATTCAGCAGGCTATTTTTGCGGCGAGTCATATTTTGAAGTATTTGCCATCTTATTCACCCGATTTGAATCCGATTGAGCATAAGTGGGTGCAGTCAAAACCCATTCGTAAGCAGGAAAATTGCACCATTGATGAACTTTTTCAGTTGGTATTTCATGAATAATTGGCTGTAAGTTTTGGTACATTTTATATTTTAACTTTTTATTAATTATCAGTACTATATTTAGTTTATATGCGCTTGCCCTGTGCGATAATCACCTCTTTAGCAAACCTTAGCACCCTTTGCACTTATGAAAAACCGCCTTAAAAGCCTCTTTTTTTTGCTACCATCGCTTGCCTTTGCCACGCCCGAACCGAAAAACTTTACCGCAGATTTTGTGGCAGCCGCCTTAGAAAGAACCCAGCATCAGGTGCGATATGATGGCAGTTATTTGGCAATCCCTTATCCAAACGGCGATGTCCCCGACAATATTGGGGTATGCAGTGACGAAGTGGTGCGGGTTTACCGTAAATTAGGGGTTGATTTACAAAAAGACCTGCATGAAGACATGGTGCGCAACTTTCCAGCCTATCCGAAAAAATGGGGCTTAAAACGTCCCGATAGTCATATCGACCACCGTCGCGTCCCTAATTTACAGGTTTTATTTACCCGCAAAGGGCAGGTTTTAGCCATCAGTCAAACCGATGCCGCGCTGTATCAAGCGGGCGATTTAGTCACTTGGCTGTTGCCTGGTAATTTGCCGCATATTGGGATGGTGACAACGCAACGCTCTGCCGATGGCAAAAGACCTTTGTTAGTGCATAATATTGGGGCAGGGCCAAAATTGGAAGATGTCTTATTTGCTTATCCGATTGATGGGCATTATCGTTATTACGGCGCGGTGGCGCGTTAAATTAAAGCAGGAGTTGTTTATGAAATCGCTTATTCACCCCAGCGCGGTGATTGCTGAGGATGCCGTTTTAGGTGAAAACGTTAGCGTTGCCCCGTTTGCCGTGATTGAATCAGGGGCGGAAATTGGTGCAAATTGTCAGATTGGCGCGCACGCGGTTGTGCATCGCTATGTCAAAATGGGGCAAGGCAATGTTTTGCATCCACACGCGGTGTTAGGCGGCTTGCCACAAGATACGCAATTTAAGCCGCAAACTGTTTCATGGCTAGTGATTGGCGATAACAATCAGTTTCGTGAAGGCTTTACCGCGCATCGGGCAACGGTTGCAGAAGGACAGACCACAATAGGCTCACACTGTTATTTTATGAATAACAGTCATGTCGCGCATGATTGTATAATTGGAGATTACACAATTTTTGCCAACAATGTGGCTATTGGTGGATTTGTGGACATTGGCAATAATGTATTTATGGGCGGGGCGGTGGTTGCCCATCAATTTTGCCGCATCGGTGCGTTTGCCATTGTGCAAGGGACTACGGGCTTAAATAAAGACGTGATTCCGTTTACATTGATTGCAGGCTATCCTGCCAAACATTATCGGCTTAATACGGTCGGTTTAAAACGGGCAGGGATTACAGGCGAACGCTATAAAGTCTTGTCGGATGCGTTTCGGCTGTTGCGTAAAAAACAGAGTTTGGAATCGTTAGCGGAAACCGTCGAGTTGCGTTATTTAAAAGACTGGCTGGCAGTTAAATCAAAACGCGGTGTGCATGGTTTTACCCACTTGACAGAGGTGCTGTCATTAAGTTAAGAGAATTTATCACTAGAGGACTTACGCATTGATAGCCCTAAAAAATTGTGGATTCAAATTGATGACACGATTGCCCAACACCGAGCAGCCAAATTTCTAAGCCTTTATCATGAGTTTCCAAATTTTTTATTGGTTGCCATGCGGATATTTTTCCTCGTATTTTACAGATTTAAGTTCTACGGTAGCGCATTATTGTCATAATGAGAATTGCTGGTTTTAAAGGAAAGGTTACAGAATGTTTGTAAATTAAGATAAAATGGGCGGTTTTTTTACATGACCTGAAAGGTTTGTCTAGCAAGATTTAGGTTGAAATTATCAATTGTTTTGGAGTTATTATGCGCATTATTCTTTTAGGCAGTCCAGGTTCAGGCAAAGGGACACAAGCCCAGTTTATTACCGAAAAATACGGGATTCCACAAATCTCTACGGGAGATATGTTGCGGGCAGCGGTGCGAGCAGGAACTGAATTAGGTATTGCGGCTAAAAAAGTGATGGATGCAGGGGGGCTAGTTTCTGATGAGATTATTTTGGGTTTAATCAAGGAACGTATCAAACAAGCAGATTGTCAAAACGGTTTCTTATTAGATGGTTTTCCACGCACGATTGTACAGGCCGAGGGGTTAGCCATCATGGGCGTTGAATTGGATAATGTATTGGAAATTGCCGTTGCTGATGAAGAAATTATCCAGCGCATGAGTGGGCGGCGGGTGCATTTAGTTTCAAGCAGAAGTTATCATATTCTCTTTAATCCACCTAAAGTCGAAGGCTGTGATGATATTACAGGTGAGCCTTTGATGCAACGTGATGATGATAAAGAAGAAACCGTGCGCAAACGCTTAGAAGTTTATCATCAACAAACCAAGCCATTGGTCGATTTTTACAGCGCGAAAGCTGAACAAGGTACGCTGAAATTTGCCTCGATTACAGGCGTTGGTTCAGTTGAAGAAATTACTGCAAAAGTGTTTGCCGCCTTAGCATAACGATTGATAGAGAGAAAAGTTCATGTCAGCCCAATTTGAGCAATCAAAATCTTTTTTGACAATGGAAGACTATCTGCTGGCCGAACAGGATGCCGAAATCAAACATGAATATGTGGATGGCGAATTATTTGCGATGGCGGGGGCAAGTGATAATCACAATAAGATTTCCACTAACCTGTTAGTTGCATTGATGAACTATATTCGAGCAAATCAGTTGCCGTGTTTTGCGTATATTAATGATATGAAAGTGAAAATTACCCATCGGAAAGCTTTTTATCCTGATGTGATGGTGGTGTGTCAGAAAGACAATGAAAACGCCTATTATAAAACGCAACCTACGCTAATTATTGAAGTGCCTTCAAAGTCCACTCGCCAGCGCGACAAGATGTTAAAACGTTTGGCATATCAAGCTATTCTGACTTTGGAAGAATATGTTTTGGTTGAACAGGATTTTTGCGAAATCGAAGTGTTTAGAAGAAAAGACGGTTGGCAATCAAGCTTTTATTATTTGGGTGAAAACATAACTTTTGATTCGCTAGGCTTAACGGTTGCGGTGGCGGATGTCTATTATCAAGTCAGCAATGCAGAGATGCAGCAATTTTTAGCCCATCCTCACGTTAAAATTGAACAGGAAATATAATGGCAGGACAAACTTTATACGACAAATTGTGGCAAGACCATGTTGTGACGACTTATGACGATGGCTCGTGCTTGATTTACATTGACCGACAATTGGTTCACGAAGTCACTTCGCCGCAAGCGTTTGATGGCTTGCGTTTAGCAAGTAGAACTTTATGGAATAAAAACAGAAACTTAGCGGTGGCCGACCATAATGTTCCCACTATTGCGAGAGAACAAGGTATTAGTGACCCCATTGCCCGTTTGCAAGTGGAAACCTTAGATAAAAACTGCGCCGAATTTGCGATTACCGAATTTGATATGAGCGATACGCGACAAGGAATCGTGCATGTGATTGGCCCAGAACAAGGCGCTACCTTACCTGGCATGACAGTCGTTTGCGGCGATTCGCATACTTCAACACATGGTGCGTCGGGCGCATTAGCGTTTGGAATTGGTACGTCTGAAGTTGAACACGCTTTAGCAACCCAATGTTTAGTGCAGAAAAAGTCCAAAAATTTGCTGATAAAGGTCAACGGTCATGTTGGAAAAGGCGTGACAGCAAAAGACATCGTGTTAGCGATTATTGGCAAAATCGGTACAGCAGGCGGGAACGGCTATGCGATTGAATTTGCAGGCGAAGCGATTGCCGCGTTATCTATGGAAGGTCGGATGACCGTTTGCAATATGGCGATTGAAGCCGGAGCGCGTACTGGTTTGATTGCTGTTGATGACATTACGCTTGATTATTATAAAAATCGTCCGTTTTCACCGAAAGGTGAGCAGTGGGAAATCGCTGAAAAAGCTTGGCAAAATTTACATTCCGATGCGGACGCGGTTTTCGACAAAATTGTCGAGTTAAATGCTTCTGATATTAAGCCACAAGTCACTTGGGGAACGTCACCCGAATTAGTCGTTGCGATTGATGGTTGTGTACCGAATCCTGCTAATGAAACCGATGCGGTGAAAAAGCAAAGCATAATTCGCGCCTTAGAATACATGGACTTACAAGCAGGGCAAGCGATTACCGATATTGCTGTTGATAAAGTTTTCATCGGCTCTTGCACCAATTCGCGAATTGAAGATTTACGCGCGGCAGCGATTGTTGCGAAAGGCAAAACCAAAGCAGCGAATGTGAAACAGGTTTTAATCGTGCCAGGTTCGGGTTTAGTGAAGTTGCAAGCCGAGCAAGAAGGGTTGGATAAAATTTTTATCGCCGCCGGTTTTGAATGGCGTGAGCCAGGTTGTTCAATGTGTTTGGCTATGAATGCTGACCGCTTGGAAGCTGGTGAGCGTTGTGCTTCCACTTCTAATCGCAATTTTGAAGGACGGCAAGGTTATGGCGGACGCACGCATTTGGTCAGTCCGGCTATGGCAGCGGCGGCGGCGATTGCGGGGCGGTTTGTGGATGTGAGAGATTTGTAAAAGTTTTCAAGGAGAGGCGTTAAAACAAGCCTCTTTAATTTTTAGGTGGAATTATTATGAGTAAAAATATAAAACTAAAAGACCTTGAGGAAGAACAAGAATACGAAATTGACTCTAATAATGTACCTCCTTCGGATGTAGTTGCTTTTAATGAGTTGAGGTCATGCGCAGAGTTAGCTAGGCTTTATAAAACAAATCAATTGGATATTAAGCCAGATTTTCAGCGGGATATTGTTTGGTCTAAACCGGAACAAACTAGATTTATTGATAGCTTGACTAAGCAACTTCCCATTCCAAGTATGTGTATTAGTCTTGATTCAGACCCTAATGCAAAAAGTAAAAAGCGTTTGGTTATTGATGGTTTGCAAAGAATGACCAGTATTATTAATTTTTTGACAGATGATAATTGGGTGCTTTCTAAACTACCTGATATAGACCCTTGTTTGTCAGGTAAAAAAGTATCAGAAATCAAGGCGGAATCAAATTTTCTCTATGAAATAGTTGAAAATGTTTCGATTCCTATAACTGTTATACGGTGTGATTATTCTAAACCTAAACACAATGATTATTTATTTACTATTTTTCACAGATTAAATTCTGGTGGAAAAAGATTAAATAATCAAGAAATACGAAACTGTATATTTAATGGTTCTTTTAATACCTTATTAAAAAATTTGGCTTTAAAAAAAGAAAGTAAAGAGTTTTTTGGTAATGCAAAAAGAGGTTCTAATAAAGAACAAATAATTTCAAAAAGATTCTCTGATGAAGAAATGATTTTGAGATTTTTTGCATTTAATGAAAACTTAGATAATTACAATGGAAGATTGGCTGTTTTTTTAAGTGACTATATGAGTAAAAATAAAAACTCAGAAAAAAATGAGGCTTTGTATATTGACTCTTTGAATGTTATCAAAAAAATGATTGACCAACCTTATAAAATCTTTAGTAAAACAATTCTTGAGGGATTATTGTATGGGGTTTCTCAAAATATCGAGGTATTAACAAATAAATCTACTGATGAATTAAAGGAACTATTTGAAAAATTCAAGAAATTACCTGAGTTCAGTTCTGATAATTTAAAATCATCCCTTTCAGATAAAGACAAAGTTAAGGATAGATTATTGGTTTCTAAAAATTGCTTTGGTCAATAATTTATGAATTCCAAGCAAGATATAGAGAGTTTGTTACAAAAAATTTCAGACCTATACGATGCGACAACTGATGTTAAGGAGCAAAAACTTTATTCAAAAATAGCATTGTTAGAGCTTTGTGGTTGGTTGGAAGTGACTTTAGATGAGATAGTAAAGAATTACGCATTAAGCACGACCGTTCCGAAACTGACTAATCCAAAAAATATCAAGTATTTAGAGGAAAATGTAATAGAAAAAACATATGGTTTTAAATATGATAAGAATTTTCGACCTATATTAATTCATACTATTGGGATAATTGGTGTTGAAAAATTAGAAAATCAATGTGTAGCTGAATTACAAAGTCTAAAGTCTGAACTTGGCACTATCGAAACAGCAAGGGGTGTTGCAGCTCATACAACAATAGCAGGAGCTACACAAACTTATGAGTCACCCTCAGTAATAAAAGCAAAATTAGGAAAGATTTATTTAGCGTTAGAGAAAATAGAGCAAAATCTAGGTCAGATATAATATGTCCTACCGTAAATTCACCCTTGAAAAACTAAAAAACCAATTTCAGCTTGAAATCCACAAACAAACTTTATTTTCTGATATTGAATCCTTAACACAAAGTCCTTGGCTTATCGAAACCTTAACCCTCGCAAAAATAATTGCCGTTAATAGCGAAAAAGCTAAATCAGAATTAATCATTATGCCGATTTTAGCTGAAATCACCAAACGCAATATCAATAAAGTTTCGCTTTATTCAGGAATAGTATTAAATGCCGATAGCAAACAGGGCTTAAATGGCGAATGTGATTTTATATTCAGCAATAAACCGCATTCGTATTTTTTAGAAAGTCCGATATTTGCCTTAGTTGAAGCGAAAAATGACAATATTGATGCAGGATTAGCACAATGTATTGCGCAAATGCTGGGTGCGGTTGTTTTTAATCAAAAACATGATATTGCTATACCGTGTATTTATGGCTGTGTCACCAATAGCGATGCGTGGCAATTTCTTAAATTGAAAAATAACAGCATTATAATGGACGATAAACGCTATTATTTAGACAACGTTGGACAATTATTAGGACTTTTTCAACACATTATTAACTTCTATTCATAACATTATGCAAGCTTTTACTACCTTAACATCCAAAGTTTTGCCTTTAGACCGCGCCAATGTTGACACAGACGCAATTATTCCCAAACAATTTTTAAAATCCATTCGCCGTAGTGGATTCGGGGTATTTTTATTTGATGAATGGCGATATTTAGATCGCGGTGAGCCAGAAATGGATTGCACGAATCGTCCATTAAATCAAGACTTTATATTAAACAAGCCACAATATAAAAATGCACAGATTTTATTAACGCGCGAAAATTTTGGTTGCGGTTCTTCGCGGGAACACGCACCTTGGGCATTAGAAGATTATGGTTTTCGTGCCATTATCGCCCCAAGCTTTGCCGATATTTTTTATAATAATTGCTTTAAAAACGGCTTGTTGCCAATCGTTTTAAGTGCAGAACAGATCGATAATTTATTTAAACAAATGGCTGATGGTTATCAGCTTACAATTGATTTAGCAGCACAAAAAATTACCACGCCAGACGGCATCAATTTTTCTTTTGAAATAGATGCCGATAGAAAACATCGTTTGCTGAACGGTCTTGACGATATTGCTTTAACTTTGCAGCAGGCTGATAAAATTAAGGAATATGAAACTGAACGGGCAAAACGTGCGCCCTGGTTATTTGCATAAAAGAGGATATGATGATAAAAAAAATTGCCGTATTAGCCGGTGACGGTATCGGCCCAGAAATTATGGCGGAAGCGATTAAAGTTTTAAATGATTTGAATTCACAAATGAATTTAGCATTGGAATTTGAAAACGGTTTAATTGGCGGCGCGGCGTATGATGAATACGGCTCACCTTTTCCACAGCAAACGATTGATTTAGTTAAAAAATCGGATGCTATTTTATTAGGCGCAGTCGGTGGAAAGAAATGGGAAGTATTAGATATTTCCGTGCGCCCCGAAAAAGGCTTATTGCGATTACGTTCCACATTAGGGTTATTTTCTAATTTGCGCCCCGCGATTTTATATCCGCAATTAGCTGATGCGTCCAGTTTAAAACCGGAATTGGTTTCGGGATTGGATTTAATGATTGTACGCGAATTAACCGGCGGCATTTATTTTGGGCAACCGCGCGGGATTCGGATTTTGGAAAATGGTGAGCGGCAAGGTTTTAATACCGCAGTTTATTCTGAATCGGAAATTCGCCGCATTGGTCGTTCTGCATTTCAAATTGCACAGAAGCGCAATAAAAAGCTGTGTTCGGTGGATAAAGCGAATGTGTTGGAATGTACCGAGTTATGGCGCACTGTGATGGATGAAATCAGTGTCGATTATCCTGATGTGCAATTAAGTCACATGTATGTGGATAATGCCGCAATGCAATTGGTTCGCGCCCCAAAACAATTTGATGTGATTGTAACTTCCAATTTATTTGGCGATGTATTATCGGATGCGGCGGCGATGCTGACGGGTTCGATTGGGATGTTGCCTTCGGCTTCGTTGGATGCGAATGGCAAAGGTATGTACGAGCCGATTCACGGTTCTGCGCCGGATATTGCGGGCAAAGGCATTGCGAATCCATTGGCAACGATTTTGTCCGCCGCGATGATGTTGCGTTATACCTTTAATTTGGGCGAAGCGGCCGAGCGGATTGAAAAAGCGGTAAATGACGCGCTGGACGCGAATGTGCGGACGGCGGATATTTTTAGCGAAGGCATGACGAAAGTCAGCACTTCAGAAATGGGTGATGCGGTGGTCTCTGCATTACAAAATGGAGCAGTTGTATGAATAAAACTTACGATGTAGCGGTGGTTGGCGCAACGGGTGCTGTCGGTGAAACCATGTTGGCAATTTTGGAAGAGCGCAACTTTCCCGTGGGCAAAGTTTACGCGCTGGCGAGCAGTCGTTCTGTCGGTAAGCGATTGAATTTTAAAGGAGAAACGCTAAAAGTTGAAGATTTAGACACCTTTGATTTTTCCAAAGTGCAAATCGGCTTGTTTTCACCTGGCGCGTCGGTGTCAGAAATTTACGCGCCGAAAGCGGCGGCGGCGGGTTGTATCGTCATTGACAATACTTCACAATTTCGCTACGACGACGATATTCCGTTGGTTGTCCCCGAAGTAAACCCGCAAGCGATTGCGCTGTATAAAAATCGCGGCATTATTGCCAATCCAAACTGTTCCACCATTCAAATGTTGGTGGCGTTAAAACCGATTTATGATGCGGTGGGCATTGAGCGAATTAATGTCTGCACTTATCAAGCGGTGTCGGGTACGGGCAAAGAGGCGATTGAAGAATTAGCCAGTCAAACCGCTAACCTTTTGAATGCTAAAGCAATTAAAGTAGAAGTGTATCCTAAACAAATTGCGTTTAATGTGTTGCCGCAAATTGATGTATTTATGGACAACGGTTACACCAAAGAAGAAATGAAAATGGTGTGGGAAACCCAGAAAATTATGGGGGATGCGAATATTAAAGTAAATGCCACGGCAGTGCGCGTTCCAGTATTTTTTGGGCATTCCGAAGCAGTGCATATTGAAACTAAACAAAAAATTACGGTCGAGCAGGTGCGTGATTTATTACGCAATGCACCAGGCGTAGTGTTAATGGATGAGCGGGTTAATGGCGGTTATCCAACAGCAGTCACCGAAGCGGCGAACCATGATGCAACATTTGTTGGCAGAATTCGGGAAGATATTTCTCATCCGTTAGGGTTGAATTTATGGGTGGTGGCGGATAATGTGCGGAAAGGAGCTGCTTTAAATAGCGTACAAATTGCTGAAGAACTGGTAAAAAATTACATCTAGTCTAAGATTAGTGAGTATATTTGACTATGCGCGGTAATAGACTGTGGTAACAATTTTGAAGGAGAGCAAAGTGCGCAATTTAACGAAAGCTTTAGCGGCTATATCGCTACTAGTGCCTGCTAGTGGTCACGCATTAGGAGTAGGCGATATTAAATTGCATTCTGCCCTTAATCAGAACCTAAAAGCTGAAATTTCGTTGGTTGTTTCGGCAGGAGAAGATGTTTCTAATATTCATGTAAAACTGGCATCGCCTGAAAAATTTGACGAAGCGGGGGTTCCGTGGAGTTATTTTCTCTCAAAAATTCGTTTTAGACCTGAAGTGAAAGCCAATGGTTCGGTTGTGATTAAATTAACCTCAACTGAAGCTTTGCGAGAGCCGTTTTTAGATTTTTTATTAGAAGTCACCTGGCCGCAGGGCAATATTTACCGTGAATTTACGGTGCTTGTTGATCCACCAACAACTTATGGTAGCCAGTCTACCACCAGTACGGTGAGTAAAAGAACCTCACACCCTGTTGCTGCACCTGTCGAAAAAGCTGTTGCACCTGTTGAAAAAACCGCTGTTTCTGTCGAAAAAGATTATGAGGTTATCCCTGAGTCAGTCAAGGTTGAAAAAGCACCTCTAACTAATTTGGCGGTTGCATTGGATCGGGATGGAGCAGTTATAGGCAATAATACTTCACCCGTTGGCAATAATTTATCCAAAAGCGATGCTGTAGTGCCTTCTTTTGAGGATAAAGATGGTGCGGTAAAGACTTCGCCTGTTGTTGCACAAACTGTGCCGCGTGTCGAAAAGCCATTGATGAAAAATAAGAGTCAAAATTCTCCTAAAGTACTAACTGATAAGGGTGTTGATAAAAGTCGCAATGAATATGGGCCGACTAAAAAAACCAGTAATTTGTATCGCATCGCCAATGAAGTAAATCCTTATTCAGACATTGCCGTTGAGCAAATGATGTATGCGATTTATGAGGCAAATCCTGATGCGTTTTATAACAATAATATTCATTCATTACGCGCTGGGCAATTATTAAAAATACCAAATCGTGAGCAGCTGGAAGGTGTTTCGCGCGATAAAGCGGTACAGGCTATTGGTTTGCAGGAAAGCACTCAAAAACAAGCCAGTCAGCAAAATGCAGATGCTTTAGGTGTTAATCAAACGGATAATCAGGCAGGTAAAGCAGCAGGCACACCTAAAACCCAAGCCGTTAAACGCACAAAGAAACGTTTGACAAAGTTAAAGCTAAGAGTCCCTAAAGAAAGAAAAATTGCGAAAAAAGACAAGGTTTTTGCGACAAAAGTAGCTGATTCAGAAGTGGTCACGCAGGATAAAAGTAAAAACTTAGCCAATGCCAGTCAAGATTTGCAAATTCAATTAAGGAAAGTGCAAGACCAATTGGCTGCGATGGAAAAGTTGTTAATTTTGAAAGATAAAAAATTAGCTTTAATAGAGGCTGGTTTAAAGGGCAAAAAGGCAGGCGAAGCACCAACGATTGATGCTCAAGCGTTAGCTAAAACAGATATTGAGTTACAAAAGGCACAGTCAATAGCAATAGCGGCGCAAAAAGCGATGGGTAATGAGGTTGTAGCGGAGCAGACTAAACACCCTACAGAGAGTGAGTTAAAAGCTAAAAATGAAGCAGAGGCGAAAGCAAAAACTGATGCTGCTGCATTAAAAGCAAAAACAGAGGCGGATGAAAAACTTGCAAAAATAAATGCCGCCGCATTAAAACCAAAAACGGATGTGGTTGAAAAAGCTGAACCAGTTAATAAAGTAGCTACTAATACGGCTACAGATGAAAAAGCTAAAGCAGAGGCGAAAGCGAAAGCCGATGCGGCTGCATTAAAAGCAAAAACAGAGGCAGATGAAAAGCTTGCAAAAACAAATGCTGCCGCATTAAAACTAAAAACAGATGCAGCTGGAAAAGTTGAACCAGTGGCTAAAATAGACGTTAGCACGGTTGCAGATACAAAAGCTAAAACGGCAGCAGAGACAAAAGCCAAAATAGACGCTGAGGCATTAAAGCCAAAAACCGATGCAACGGGAAAAACAGAACCTGTTGCTAAAGTAGACGCTAAAACGGCAGCAGAGGTAGATGCCAAAGCTAAAGCAGAAGCCGATGCCAAAATTAAAGCTGATGCAGTTGCTAAAGCTAAAGCAGAAGCCGATGCCAAAATTAAAGCTGATACAGTTGCTAAAGCAGAAGCCGATGCCAAAATTAAAGCTGATACAGTTGCTAAAGCTAAAGCAGAGGCGGATGCCAAAATTAAAGCTGATACAGTTGCTAAAGTAGAAGCCGATGCCAAAGCTAAAGCAGAGGCGGATGCCAAAATTAAAGCTGACGCGGCTGCCAAAGCCAAGGCGGATGCTGAGGCACTGAAAGTTAAAACCGATGCCGAAGCAAAAGTCAAAGCAGAGGCGGACGCGCTTAAAGCTAAAATTGAAGCGGATGCAAAAATTAAAGCAGATGCAGCGGCTTTAAAAGCGAAAGCGGAAGTGGAGGCTAAAGCCAGAGCAGCAGCTGAGTTAAAAGCCAGAGCAGAAGCGAAATTACAAGTAGATGCAGCAGCTTTACAGGCTAAAGCGGGGGGAGATGCCTCTGTTGATGTGCAAGCAACAAACGTTGTTGATGTTGCATCGCCTAAGCCTGAAACTAAAAAGCCCCTGTTAGTTGTCGCGCCTGAACCTGTTGAGACAGAAGATGATTGGATGCTTGATCCTTATACCTTAACGCTTATGGGAGGCGGGGTTTTTTCTGCGGGATTATTAGGATGGTTATTCTGGCGCAAACGTAAAGTTGAAAGCGTAACTGAAGTTGAAAGTATGTTCACCGAGTCGAGTGAAATTAATTTACCCGATGATGAGGATGAGTTTTCTGTGGCAGGGATAGAAGATAATTCGTCCTTTATGTTCGGTGGAGAAAGTTCCTTTTTAAGTGATGATAATGATTTTGATGCCTTTGAAGTTGATCAAGATGAAGTTGACCCGATTTCAGAAGCAGATGTTTATTTAGCTTATGGTCGTTATCAACAAGCAGAAGAGTTGATGCGCCAAGCGATTGAAGATCAACCAGAAAGGGATGAATGTAAACTTAAATTATTGGAAATTTTTTATGCCAATGAAAATGCGACTGCTTTTGAAGCTTATGTCAGTGAACTAGCCAAAATGGGCAAGGCATCCAATGTGCCTTTTTGGACTAAAGTCAGCGAAATGGGGCAAGGCATCATTCCTGACTCGCCTTTGTTGAAAATGGAGGAAGGCGATGCTACACAAATTGACGCTCAAACAGCGGAAACCAGCGAGGGTGATGAATATAATACGGATATAAATTTAGCGGATACAGCTGATAATGTAACAGAGTCAAATTCAGAGTTTGACTTGTCTCTATTTGATGAGCCTGCGACAGCCCAAACGGTTGAAACAGACATAGAGACAGAAGAGTCACTTGCGGATAATGATGAATTTGATTTATCAATGTTTGATGAACCCGCCGCAGCAGAAGCCGTTGAAACAGCAAGTGAAGAACCACCTGCGGATAATGATGAATTTGATTTGTCGATGTTTGATGAACCTGCGGCAGCAGAAGCGGTTGAAACAGAAATAGCGACAGAAGAACCACCTGCTAATAATGATGAATTTGATTTGTCGATGTTTGATGAACCTGCGGCAGCAGAAGCGGTTGAAACAGAAATAGCGACAGAAGAACTCC
>JAIFMS010000031.1 GCA_020048335.1 Methylococcaceae bacterium
AGATAAACGGACAAAAATCTTGGCTGATTACAAAATTAACGCACAATAAATGAATTTATGGTTTGTTGTGACTTTGCATCATTATTTTTTACCTTCACAATGCTACAAGCACCCACACAAATTATTTCGATTAGTTTTTTAAAGAGCGTTGCAAGAAACTTGTTTTTTGCTTCACTTCAATCTCTCGAAGTGAGCCGTGAATTTTACATCGTTAAAATTATTTGTCAACAACTGTTTTAAAATAATTTTTTAATTCGTTCTTTCGTTAAACTTGCTTTACCGCTGAAAGAAAGGATCATTATACAGTGATTATTTTTCTCGTCAAGTGTTATTTGATTATTTATCTTAACTTTCCTTTTTGACAGGGTATTACTCAACAGTCTTGTGAAAGAAATTGGACAATCACTACTTTCACGCACAATCGAAAGCAACTCGCAATTATGGTATCTTTCTCCCTAGACCAATAGATGTCGGTTACAATTTTGTGTACTTTGTTAAACTTTGTTTTCATTAATGAAGTTATGCTATCTAACTCATTGAAGATGTAGTACTTCTAATATGAATTCACGTTTTAATAAGCAAGTTGAAATTTAGGATAATGCGTGTTTCACTTTATCACCCAAGCAGCCAAGCAATTTATTTTTTCGATTTTACTGCTCATTGCCATTCTAATCAGTGTCACGCGCCTGCTGTTCTGCTATGTTGATTTGTACAAATCCGACATTCAAGTTCAATTAAGCACTCTCCTGGAAACGCCTGTCACGATTGGCAAAATCAGTGCCTCGATGCGGGGCTTACATCCGCAATTAGTGTTGACCGAACTGAATTTGACCAGCGTCTCTGGCTTATCCTTGCAAGAAATTCGTTTGGACTTTAATTTACTAAATGTATGGCATAAATCAGAATGGATGCAGGCAGCGTCAGTCAGCTTGATTGGGGCAAAATTTACTTTACTGCACCAGCGGGATGGGCGCGTGGTAATTGAAGGCTTAAAAAGCTCAGATAAACAACCACATTGGTTATTAGAAGGCAATTATTACCAGCTGCTACAGAGTGATATTAGTTGGCGCGAGGAACAGCAACCGCAAAAAAAATTTCTGTTTCAACAAGTCGATGTGATTTTAAAAAACAACTTACCCAATCGACATCACCAACTGCATCTAATAAGCGCGATGCCGAATGCCTATGCCGATAACACTCGCCTGTCGATTGATTTTACGGGCAATCCGTTTCAACCTGAAACCTTACACGCCAATTTTTATGCCCAGCTCAAAAATTTACACCTTCCTATCGCGTTACAGACCTGGCTGCCTTCAACATTGCAACTCCAAAATGGCGCAGGAACAGTCGAAACATGGGGAACTTGGCAACAAAACCAGTTAAGTCACTTAAGTGGACAAATAAAAGGACAAAACCTAACCCTGCGCCGCGCTGATAAGAAAAAATGGCCGCTAAAAAAGTTTGCCAGTGCTTTTCATTGGCAACAGCAAACAGAGAGTTGGTCACTTGCGGTCAATGATTTACAGCTCACTTGGAAAAATCACCACCCTGCGCCTGCCCATTTTATTCTCGGTTCAACCAATACCGCCGCGCAACAGTTTTCTGCTTACATCAAACAATTGGATTTACAAACCCTTTCTGAGCTGGGACAGTTTTTTATCCCTTTGTTAAATAAGGACTATCCAGATTTAGCAAAATTGGCGCAACTGCGTATTAAAGGTCAACTGCAACACAGTGCCGTCTTTATTGATTTAAAACAGCAACACTATGCTATCCGTGGACAATTTAGACATCTGTTTTTTTCAATTCCAAATCCTGCGTTGCAACTGGTAAATATCTCAGGTTCTTTTAAAGGAACACAACAACAAGGCACGTTACATTTAGAGACCACAAAAGCCAGTTTTGCAGCGATAAATTTATTTAGAAATCCTTTAAAAATAAGTCAATTACGCAGTGATTTACACTGGCAACAACATTCTGACCGTTGGCAACTCTCCAGCCCTGCCTTGCAACTAAATACTCCTGATGCTCGCTCACAACATCAATTTACCTTGCGCTTATCTAAAACAAATCAACCTGCTTTTATTGATTTACAAAGCACTTTTTCCGATTTAAACGATGTCCGTCAGGCAAAAACCTATTTTCCGACTGGCATTATGACTAAAGGTTTAGTGGATTATTTAGATAACGCTTTTCTGGCAGGACAGGTCAGTAATGGCAAACTGTTATTGTATGGCAATTTAGCCGATTTCCCGTTTCGGCAACATGAAGGGGTGTTTCAAATTTTGTTTGCGGTGCGCAATTTAAAGATGAATTATGCCGCAGGGTGGCCGTTATTTGACAACACTGACGGGCAAGTGATGTTTTTAAATGACAGTGTTGAAATAACTATCGCACAAGGCATGGCGCGACAAGCACGATTGCAAACCACAAAATTGAGCATTCCCTCTTTTCACGACAGTGATTATTTACTGGCTCAAGGCACGGTAGTCACAACAATTCCTGCGGGCTTGGATTTTTTGCAGCACACGCCATTGCAATTACCCTTAAAAGCCATTTCAGAACAAATCCGCTTAACTGGCACAACGCAGGTCGATTTGGATTTAAAAATTCCTTTATCGGAAGCGGTGCAAGCAAAAGTGCTAGGAACAGCTCATTTAAACAAGGCACAACTCCATGTTTTAGCCATTGATTTGCCGATTAGCCAAGTGACGGGCGATTTAAAATTTACTGAAAGCCGTTTTTATAGTGACGCATTACAAGGTATCGCTTTGCAGCAGCCACTCACTGCAAGCATTGCGCAAAATGCCAGTCAAACGGAGATTGTCGCTGAAGGGGCGGTAGAAATTTCGGCGTTACAACACCATTTTTCTGTTCCAAATCAAACGATTGCCACTGGGACAACCGATTATCAGTTGACACTTACCTTGCCGTTTAGTGAACAACCTGCCCATTTGCAGATTAATTCCACGTTGCAGGGGGTACGTTTAAACTTACCCGATAACCTTGCTAAAACGGCTCAGGAAAAACAGCTATTTAGTTTAGACTTTGGATTAGGGGAAAGTTCTCTTTTACCTATTCGGCTGCATTATGCGCAACAACTCAACGCCGCTTTGCAGTTTAATAAAACGACAAAAAAGTTAGTTTCAGGCAATATTTTATTAGGCAAAGGGGAAGCGGAAGCGGCAACAACAGGGCTGAAAATTATCGTTAATCAACCCCATTTTTCACCTTTAGCGTGGATAAAAGGTTGGGATAATCCACAAAATTCGCCTGATAGCATGGATTTATTAACCGAGTTTGAACTGCATACTCAGCAATTACAATGGCAAAATACCAAGCTGGGGGCAGTTGATTTAAACGTGCGCCATTTTAATAGTGATTGGCTGGCAGACATTCATTGTGCGGCAATAAAAGGGCAAATGCAGTTATTGAACAATCCTGCCACCGAAAACAAATACTTGATTACCTTACAACAGCTTGATTTATCAGCCTTACAACAACTTGATTTTGCTAATAATACCGAGTTCAAGGTAAAAAAATTGCCGTTATTAGAAGTTAGTAGTGAAAAAGTCTGGCTGCGAGGGGTAAATTTAGGTCGTTTTGTGTTGAAAAGTCAACGCTGGGGAACAGGCGTAAAATTTACTGAACTGTCTTTAACCAGTAAACATCGAAAACTTAATTTAACAGGCGATTGGCAGTTAAAAAATGAGAGTTCGCTAACGCAATTAGCAGGTCATTTAAGTGCAGAAAAGTTTGGTAATTTATTGGCTAAGTTAGATTTGAATCAAGATTTCAAAGAAACCCGCGCTGATATAGATTTAGCCGTGCATTGGCAAGGTGCGCCTTATCAATTTTCGCTGGCTAAATTAAATGGCACATTGGATGTTACTTTATCCGAGGGACGTATTTTAAGTATTGAACCAGGCTTTGGGCGGGTATTAGGCGTGTTGGCAATGGCGCAATGGATAAAACGCTTACAACTGGATTTTGGCGATATTTATAAAGAGGGCTTGACCTTCAATCAAATCACGGGGCATTTTGTTTTAATACAGGGCAAAGCGGTGAGCAATGATTTAACTGTCGATGCTGTGCCTGCACGAATTAACTTAGCAGGCGAGGTGAATTTGGTGAACAAAACGCTGGCTCAACAAATTACCGTGCTGCCTAAAAGTTCTGATGCCGTTCCCATTGCAGGTCTCATTGTTGGCAATATTACCACCGCAGTAACGCAAACCTTAACAGGCGAATATGAAGACGGTTATTATTTGCGCTCTAAATATAAGGTCAATGGCAAGTGGGAAAATCTAACCGTCATCCCACTTTATGAGCAAGATGGCTTATTGCAAAAAATAGGACGCGGTTTGACCGATTTTTCATGGCTTAATGAACCCGAATAAGCCAGTTTAAACATTTAATGCTTTTTCCAACCGTTCACAAAACAGCTTAATAATTTTAATGCGGGCATATTTTTTATCATTGCCCTCAACCAGAATCCATGGGGTGTTTTGTGTGCTGGTGCGCGTGACCATTTCATTGACCGCCAGTTGATAATCATCCCATTTTTCGCGATTCCGATAATCCTCTTCGGTGATTTTATATTGCTTATACGGAATTTGCTCACGCGCTTTAAAACGGGCTAACTGCTCATCTTTGTCAATATGCAGCCAAAATTTCAGCACTAAAATCCCGTGTGCAGTCAGCGACTCTTCAAAATTAACAATTTCCGAATAACTGCGCTGCCATTCTTGTTCACTGGCATAGCCTTCCACCCGTTCCACTAACACACGCCCATACCAACTACGGTCATAAATGGTCAAAAAACCTGCGCGGGGAATATGTCGCCAAAATCGCCATAAATAATGATGCTGCTTTTCTTCATCGGTCGGCGCGGCAATCGGAATCACTTGATAAGCACGCGCATCAACTGCATGAGTTAAGCGGCGAATTGCCCCCCCTTTACCCGCTGCGTCCCAGCCTTCAAACACCAAAATAGTCGAGCGTTGTTGTTCATGTGCTAACCGTGCTAGTTTATTTAATTTTCCTTGGTAAAACGCCAGTTCTTGGTTATAGGTTTTTTTATCCAGAACAAGGGATAAATTCAGAGAATCCAAGACATTTTGTTGTCCTTCCTGTAACACATGAGGCAGCTCAATCCTCACTTTACTTGCCTGTTCAGCAGTGCGTTTGGCAATTTGTTTTTGAATTCGATTAAAAATATGTTTCCCAACCGTCAAACTACTATAGTGAATATCCGACCCATCCACAATCAACCACGGCGCATCCCCTGTGCTGGTGTCTGTTAAAACGCGCTCTGCAACAGTTAAAAAATCATCGTACATTTTTAAATGTTTTTTATCTCGCTCAGTGACTTGCCAACTGGTTTCAGGGTCTTTTTCCAAAGCCTTTAAACGTTTTTTCTGCTCATCTTTTTTTAAATGCAGCCAACATTTAATAATCAATGTGCCATCATCAATTAACAGTTTTTCTAATTGGCGAATTTGCATCAGCTCAATTTGCAAGGCATTGTCATCAATTGTGCCGTATACACGGCGTGATAAAGGGTCGCTATACCATGAACCAACATTAATCCCAATCAAACCTTTCGGCGGTAAGGTGCGCCAAAATCGCCAAAACTTAGGACGTTCCTTTTCTTCATCGCTAGGGGCGGCAAAAGCAAAGGTACGGATATAGCGCGGGTCCATCCATTCATTTAATAAATTAATCACCTCGCCTTTACCGCCACCATCCACCCCTGAAATTAAAATAATCACAGGAAAATCACAGCTTTTTAGTTGTTGCTGCACCGTTAATAATTGGGTGCGTAATACGGGGGCTTGTTCGTTATAGTCTGTTTTACTAACAGTGTGACCTAATTCTGCAATTTCAAACACAAGCTATCTCCTTTAAATAAAAACAATGTAGATGGGGTAAAGCATAAGTTTTCAGGTCGTTAAAATCCACCCCGCTCCTTTAAATTTTAAAAGAGCAAGCGTTTGTACGCCTTAATTTTTTTGATTTAACGACTTCATTTGGTATATTCGCGCGAAAGCCTGTTCCAAGCGTTGCCAATCCTGCTCTGTTTTTGGCAAGCCAAAGCGCAAGCTGCTAGGCTGGTCGAACAGGCGAATTAAAATACCTTGCTGACCAAGTTGTTGATAAATTGTTTCAGCATAAGGAGTTTTTACCCAGTGAAATAATGCGTTACTGCCTGATGGCGTCAGTTGATAATATTGAAGTACTTGTTTTAAACGAACGCTTTGGCTGGGTAAGTTTGCGCGGGTTTGCTGTTGCCAAAGCGTATCTTGTAACGCAACCGTTGCCAGATAACGACTCGGATGACTGATACTCCACACGCCGAGTTTTTCTTCTAATGCGGTTAATAGTTTTTGTTCTGCACTGACAAAGCCACAACGCAGCCCTGCTAAACCGAAAAACTTTCCTAAGGAACGCAACAGAATTAAGCCTCTGCGCGGTGGTTCAGAGATTAAACTTGCGCTAGGCGTTGCATCTATAAATGCCTCATCCACAATCAGCCAACCGCCTTTTTTGTCCAATTGCTGATGCCAATTGAGTAATTGCGCTTTAGAAAAACAGCAACCTGTGGGATTATTCGGGTTGATGATAATCAGCACATCCAATAGCGACAAGTGCGTTTCAATCGTTTCAGACGTTAGCTCAATTAGCTGATGTCCTGCTTTTTTCCAGCAATAACCATGTTCTGCATAAGCAGGGTGTAGCACGCCAACCTGTGATTTTTTTCGCAACAGCGGCAGGGTTTGAATTGCCGCTTGTGACCCTGCACAAGCGAGTAAAGACTCTGCTTGATAATAGTCCTGGGCGGCTTGGATTAAGCCGTCTTCATGCTCAGGTAAACGTAGCCAGCAAGCGGCTGGAATGGCGGGAACAGGATAACCGTTCGGATTAATGCCTGTGGATAAATCCAGCCATTGATTGACGGGAATGGCATATTTTTGAGCGGCTGCGTGAAGTTGTCCACCGTGTGTTAGCAAAATAAACTCGCACTAGGGTTAAAATCATTGTATTGCATTGATTTGTTGAACATTATTAACCACTTCACTCGCTGCCAACTCCAAACCGTATTTATAACATTTACTGGCTTTGTCTTTATCTTCTAACTCAAAAAACAAATCACCCAACATTTGATACGCGGCAACCGAAGGCTCTTTATCAATGCTGCGTGATAAGTATTTCATCGCTTTTTCAACATTTTTACAACGAACACTAATTTTTCCTAAAATTCGCAATAACACGGCATTATCAGGATAGGAAGGCAACCAACGCTCCGCAAGCATTAATTGATTTGCCGCATCCGTGGTTTCAATGCTGGCAAAAACCACCAACAAAGTTTCACTCCAATGCTCGGATAATTTTTTAACAATCGCGGTTTCAACCTCTTCACCTGCGCCAGCGGTAATCATTGCTGCAAAGTAAATGATAAAAATATCGGCTAACTTTTGAATATGTTCAGGAATCGTGTCCCAAAGGTTTTTTAATGCGGCACTGTCTTTTTTTGCCGCCACTTGTTTTAATAAACGGCTATAGGTTTGGGTTTCTAATAAAGCCACTTCGGCTTCCAATAACACTTTGTTTTTATGCAGCGAAGGAAGGAGTTTGAGCAAACCCTCCCAATCTTCAACATATTCATACGCTTGATGTAGCAGTTTTAATACGCCACCGTGCGTAGGCGCGAGCGTATTTAAATTTGCCAGCGTTTCAATCGCTTGCTCAAACTGTTTTTCGGTCAAATGCAATTCCGCTTTAGTCAATTCCACCGCAATATCCGAGCCATTGCTTTGTTCAGTGGCTTTTTTTAAATACTCATCTCGTTTATCAATCGCACCCCGCGATTGCGCAGCTCTTGCGGCGGTTAAATAATGTAATAACGGCGCACCACTGGTGCTGGCGTGTTTTATGAGCGTCCGTTCAGCACTTTCCCAATTTCCTGCCGCAGAATCGACCAGCCCTGCAATTAAAGCTTCTTGTGAACGATTAAATTTAATGGTTGTACGGGTGGTTTTCATTTTGCTCGGCAAACGCATTGACCAACCGATGAGGCGAAAAAAAACATACAGTGCAAAAAAAGTCAGCACTTGACCGACCGCAAAAACCACCATCGTCATTTCAGCCGACCAGCCGCCAAAGCCTAATAAAACATAGCCCGGGTCATCATTAGCGGAAAGCCAGTGGTGCAATAAAAAAGCTGCCGACAACGCAACGACTACCGAACCTAGAAAATAGTATATATTTTTCATTATGACTCGCTAAGTTAGTGGGTGACAGAGGTTTTAATGACTACTGGGACGTTTTTTTTCTGCGTCTCTTTGTCTTCTGTCTTAGGAGGTGTTTTTTCCACAGGCGAATCTATTTTTACATCTGGTTTTGCCTCTTCAGAGGTAGCAACAGCAGGTTTAGCGTCTACTTTTGCCTCTGTTTTCTCTGTTTGTGCTTTTTCTACAGTCTTCTCAGGTACTGAAACAACAGGCTTTTCGCTCACAACAGGCTTTTCGCTCACAGCAGGTTTTGCTTCATCTGCCTTGGGCAAGTCAATTTTCAATTCCACATTATGTGCAGGTAACACTTTGTCTGTTTCAATCCGCAACTTAGTAATATCACGCAACATTTTGAGCGACAAACTAATATCAGGCATTTGTGCGTTCAACTGAATTGCTTTTAACTTTTCCAATTGCGCCATAAAATCTTTAGTTTGGGCATTTTGATTAAAGTTTTTTGCTAACCAGTCGCTGGCATCTTTCAAACTGGTTTGATAAAGCAATTGATTTTTCTGCACTAACGCCACTTTGACCAATTCCAGTTTTAATTTTAACTCTTGGCGAATAAATTGCGCTTGTTCGGCGGTTAAGATAGCTTTAATCGGTTGTTCGGTATGCCGTACAGTGACATAGCCATCCACTTGTTTTAAAGCCAAATTTAACAATTCAGAGGAAGTTTGTGACGGCGCACTGTGTTTGTTATGTTCAGACAGTTTTGCCACGGCTTTTCCTTGATGCGGCAAAAACAAAGTCAATTGTTCAACTTGATTACTCAGACTTTGCAAGGTTGAATACATCCCAACAAAATCAATTGTGGGAATGGAACGCAGCGAAGCAAGCTCTTTGGCAATTTGCTCACGCACTTTAAACGCCCCCGCATCGCCACTTTCCCGCAAGCGTTGGTCTGCTGCCTCCAATGCCTCGCGGGTAGTTTCAAGATCGCCAATTAAATGCAGCCTTTGCCCTGCCACACTGAGTAAATATTCTGCATCCGCAATTAGCCAATCACCGCGTGTTTTGCCCAATTGTCGCTGTACTTGCACAACCGCCCCCGTTAAGTCTTTGCGGGTGGTTTCCAGCTTTTCATCATTTATTTTAGTCAGTTCAGCCAGTTTGCTATCCAGCCTATCATCGGCATTTGAAATCGTCGCGGTGGCTTGCGTTAATTGCGATTGCATGGAAGCAAGCTGAGTTTGAAAGCCACTAATTTGTTTGGCATTTTCAATATTGCGCTGATCTTCTTTATTAATATCATCGCCTTGTGAACGCAGTTGTTGCAACAAATAAAACCCTGTCCCAGCGACTAGTACAACCACTAATAAAACAATGATGCCAATCCACAAACCACTGCGTGATTTGGCAGGTTGTTCTAGCGGCACATTCGTTGTTTGTTGTTTTTCAGTTAGTTCTTCGACCACTGTCTTCCCCGTTTATTAACATGACCATTGTGTTAAGAATTGCTCTATCATCAGGACTGCTGACAACAATATGTTTAAAGCCAAGCGATTTTGCCAGTTGTTCAATGCGTTCGCTCACCACGACTAACCTGATATTAAACAACAAGGTACGGTGTTTTTCGAGCAGCAGCAGCAAGTTTTGCAAAATTTGACCACTGGTTATTATAATCATATCTATTTGCCCTTGTTGCAATGCAGTTAGCACAGCCGCTGTTTTTGCCTTGGCAACAGGCATTATTCGTTGATAAACCTCTAAATAATCAACCATTGCGCCGCGTTCTCGCAAGGCTTGTGCCAGTATTTCACGCCCACCTTCACCGCGCACAATCAAAATGCGTTGCTCTTTGACTTGTAAAAAAACATCTGTTGCTAACAAAGCTTCACTATTAAAACCTGTTTTCGGCACTAAATCGACTGTTAAACCGACATTTTCCAATGCTTTTTCTGTTGCTTTACCCACCGCAGCGATTTTTAACTGTGTGAAAGGCTCTATTTTCCCATTATTTGCCGCAACTGCAAAATTTACCGCGTTTGCACTGATAAAAATAAGCCACTGATAAGCTTTGAGATTTTTTAATTGCTGTTTTAGCGAGTCATTTATGACAGGCACAATTTCCAAGGTGGGAAACGCAATGGCCTGTCCGCCGTGTTGTTCGATAAGCGTAATTAATGTGCCACTTTGCTGTTGTGGGCGAGTAACAAGGATATGCTGACCTTGCAAATTAACAGAAGATAATGGCATTTTTAGAGTCTCTATACACGCATTGTTTTTCAATTATAGGAGAAATGAGGTTAATGGCACACAATGGATTTTATCGGACTTTAACACTGACTGCTTTGTGCAGAATGCCCTTGCTGCCTTGTTCTGTATTACAATTGAGCTTATCCATCACAAACACCCGATTTAACCTTCATGCCCAATTCTAATCAGCACTTTATCTTACACAACACGATTGTCCCGCCTTTTCCAGCAACATTACAGCAAGCTCTGTTTGGCTTAGGCTGTTTTTGGGGAGCGGAAAAAAAGTTTTGGCAACTTCCCGCTGTTTTTAGTACGGCGGTTGGTTATACAGGAGGCTCAACGCCTAACCCCAGTTATAAAGAACTCTGCACAGGTTTGACAGGACACAGTGAAGTTGTGTTGGTTGTTTATGACCCTGCTTTAATCGATTATGAAACCTTGTTAAGCGTATTTTGGCAAGCCCATAATCCAACCCAAGGGATGCGACAAGGCAATGACATTGGCACACAATATCGCTCTGGCATTTACACCACCACACCCGCGCAGTTGATAGCGGCAATGGCATCCAAAAAGCATTATCAAATGCGTTTAACTCAAGCTGGGTTTGGCGAAATAACCACTGAAATTATGCCTAGCGGTGAATTTTACTATGCTGAAGACTATCATCAACAATACTTAGCAAAAAATCCGCACGGTTACTGTGGCTTAGGGGGATTGGGAGTGTCGTTCGATTAAACACACTCTATTAAAAATGCCCCCTGCCGAAAAAAACTTTCTGCCCGACTTCTGCACCTTAAAAATGCTACTCGCGTTGTTTTTTTTAACCGAATTACTGGCATTTTTACTCACTCTTGCCGCCAATGATTCTACAATAGGTTTTTTAAGCGATTTTTTCTTACGCTCGCTGTTTGCCTTATGGATTGCGTTACCCAGTGCGGCAATCTTGTGTGGTTTACGCCCTTTTCTCCCTTCTTTCAGCCATGTTCTGGTTGGCGGCATCGCTTTTTTAATCATTCAACTCATCACCTTAGCGATAAGCTATTTAGCAGTCACTGTTATTCCAGCCATTTCCTTGCTGTTTCCAGAATTAACAACCGCCGAAAAATTCAACTTTTACAGCCGCATTTTTGGCATCAGTGCGTTGTTTTCACTCGCTTTTTTGCGCTATTTATATGTTCTGTCGCAATGGCAACGTCATATTGAAGCGACTGCGATGGCGAAATTACACGCACTACAAGCCCGAATGCGCCCACATTTTTTATTCAATAGCTTAAATAGCATCGCCAGTTTAACCCGCATCAATCCTCTTTTAGCGGAGTCTATGGTAGAAGATTTAGCACAACTCATTCGCGCTAGTTTGACTGTTGATGAAAAATTACTGGTTCCCTTAGCGCAGGAAATTAACTTAGTAGAGTTATATTTAGCCATTGAAAAACAACGCTTCGAGGAACGCTTGCAAGTGCGGTGGCAATTAGATAACCTCCCGAGCAATGCGTTGTTGCCGCCGTTGAGTTTGCAACCGTTGGTCGAAAATGCTATTTATTATGGAATAGAACCCAATCCTGCGGGCGGTGAAATTGTGATAAGCGGGCAGTTAATTAACAATAAATTATTGATTCATATTGTAAATTCTTATGAAATGCCCTTTATTCGTGAACAAGAAGGCAATCATATCGCACTAACAAATTTAGCCGCTCGTTTAAACGGTTGTTTTGAAGGAACAGGCTCATTGCAATTAAATAAAACAGCCAGCCATTATCAAGTTACTTTAAAGATTCCTTATCAAATCAATCAGTAAGTAAAAGCCATAAAGTCTCTTCAAGACTTTTTTTAAACCTGCGTCCCACCCACCGTCAGTCCGTCAATTTTCAACGTCGGCTGTCCAACCCCGACTGGCACACTTTGTCCATCTTTCCCGCACGTTCCCACGCCACTGTCCAACGCCAAATCATTACCCACCATTGACACGCGGGTTAGCACATCAGGGCCGTTACCTATCAATGTCGCGCCTTTCACTGCGTGGGTAATCCGCCCATTTTCAATCAAATAAGCTTCATTGGCAGAAAATACAAATTTACCCGAGGTAATATCCACTTGCCCATCGCCGAAGTTTTTCGCATACAGCCCTTTTTTGACCGATTGGATAATTTCTTGCGGGTTGTGTTGTCCTGCTAACATATAAGTATTGGTCATACGCGGTAATGGCAGATGCGCATACGACTCGCGCCGCCCATTCCCTGTGGATTTTCCCCCCATTAAACGGGCGTTTAGCTTATCCTGCATATAGGCTTTTAAAATGCCTTTTTCAATCAAGACCGTATTTTCAGTCGGTGTGCCTTCATCATCAATGCTTAACGAGCCACGCCGCCCAGCAAGTGTGCCATCATCAACAATTGTGCAAAGTTCAGAGGCAACTCGCTGTCCGATTTTGCCAGAAAAAGCCGATGTGCCTTTGCGATTAAAATCCCCTTCTAATCCGTGACCAATCGCTTCATGCAGCAAAATCCCAGGCCAACCTGCCCCTAACACTACCGTCATATTGCCTGCGGGAGCTTCTTGGGCGTGTAAATTAACCAATGCTTTCTCAAGTGCCTCTTTACCATATTGCAAAGCACGATTTTCAGCCAAAAAATAGCCATAATCTGCCCGCATACCGCCGCCCATCGTGCTTTGTTCGCGTTTGCCCTTTTCCTCAACAATCACTGTTACCCCCATCCGCACCAAGGGGCGAATATCCGCAGCAAGCGAGCCATCTTGACTGGCAATTAAAATATGTTCATGCACAGCCGCTAAACTGACGATGACCTCTTCAATGCGTGAATCTAATTGGCGCGTTTCTGCATCGACTCGGCGCAATAAATCCACTTTTTCTTGGTCAGTTAAACTGTTCAACGGATTAGTCACAGGATAATGGGGTTGCCAACCGTGCGTGCTGATTAATTTAACACGGGCATTTTGTCCTTGATTAACAATGGCTTTGACATTATTTGCAGCTTCCAACAAAATGGGCAATTCGATTCTATCACTGTAGGCAAAACCTGTTTTTTCGCCTGCAACTACCCGCACCCCTGCCCCTTGTTCAATGCTATGCGAGCCTTCTTTGATAATCCCCGCTTCCAACACCCACGATTCCGCATGGCTGGCTTGAAAATAAATATCGGCAATATCGACTTTGGCACTTAACAGGCTATTCATAACCTGCTCGATGTGGCTTTCTTGCAGTCCAGTTGAGGCAAGAATCGCTTTTTTAACAAGGGTTAATCTATTCATGGATTTATTGGTATGAAGTTTAAAAAGATAATCATCTAATCGGAAGTATGATCAATGTTAATGTCTTCTGCTGGACGATTACTACAATCATTAACATACCTACCATTATCCTTGACAAGTTCGCATCCAGGGATAAGTTTTTCATTCGGTTTCGTTGACGGTAATTGATAATATGGCCCAAAGTAATCATATAAGGCTTTGAACAACACTGTCAGCAATTGCGCAGAGGCATCTTTGACAGGTTTGTCTGTTTTAACGGTATCCAGCAGCACCGTGTGAATAATAATCGAGTCGGTTTTCGGACGCATACTGATGACATACATTGGCTCATTTTTTTTCTCTTCAGGAAACAAAAAATCATCAATTTTAGTTGCCCAACTTTGTCCCGTGTTGCTGGTAAAAGTTTCAGGGTCGTAACTCACATAATAAAAACCTTTTTCCAAGTTTCTATCCGCCAACTCGAGTCCACTTTGTTTAATTGCCGCTTCCAAGGTTTTCCACGCTGTTCCCAAAGGTTGTTTAAGTAATAAATGCGTATCATCCATTGAAACCACCAAATCACTTAAGCCTTTGCGCTTTTGCGTTTCATCTGTTGTCGCCGTAGATTGTTCCGAATAGTTATTAAGCACGGTCAATTGCGGTGGCTGTTCTAAAGCGGTGGTATCACGATAATTTTTACTGGGTACATCACACGCTGTTGCGGCAAGGCAAGCACAGCTTAAAACGCTTGTTTTAAAAAAAGACAGCATTTATCCCCCTTTTACTGGCAAAAAAATCGACGATGTTTTAATACAGGAAACGTGCTACGAATTTTCTCAATTCGCTCTAAGTCAATTTCAGCACTGACAAAGCCACCGCCTGTTTTATAGCAGTCTAAAACAATCCCCCACGGATCAACAATCATGCTGTGACCATAGGTTTTGCGTCCGTTAAGATGAAAGCCCCCTTGTGCGGGAGCAATGATATAGCATAAATTTTCAATCGCCCGAGCGCGTAATAACACTTCCCAATGTGCCGCGCCTGTTTCTGCGGTAAACGCGGCTGGGACAACCACAATCTCAACGCCAGCATCGGACATATCACGGAATAATTCAGGAAAACGCAAGTCATAACAAATGGCGATACCTAATTTGCCAAACGGGGTATTGATAACCAAGGGGTTATCGCCAGCTTCAATCGCAGTCGATTCCAAATATTCATCGCCGGTTTCAGGCAAACGCACATCAAACAAATGAATTTTGTCATACCGCGCCACGCATTTACCCAAATCATTGTAAATCAGACACGCGGCGCGAATTTTATTCTCATCCACCGTTGCGATAGGAATAGTTCCTGCAACAATCCACACCGCATATTTTTTCGCGGTATTAGTTAAAAAATCTTGGATGATACCAACGCCAAGTGCTTCTTTTTGTTTGACTTTATCAAACTCATTCATTCCCATGATGGCAAAGTTTTCTGGCAAAGCGACTAATTTTGCGCCCGCTTTTGCCGCTTCGCCAATTAACTTATCCGCTTCTAATAGGTTGGCTCTCACGCTAGGACTAGAAGCCATTTGGATGGCGGCGCATTTAGTCATCATTTTTTATCCTCGGTTGGTTGGTAAATCCACAAAAAGTCGCTCACTGCTTGGTTTAAGCAAGGCTGCAATGACTGATAATTGTACCAGCAATGGAAAAGCTATCCGAACTTTTAGGTAGGTTTATATTTATCAGCCGCTTCGCTTGCAAATTATCAGTTAAGCGGGGCGATGAACTTTCAACGCGCTGGCTGTTAACAAACCACCCGCAAACCGGTCATAAAAAAAGCCCCTGCGTTGAACGCACGATAGGCAGAGCGGCAATAGCCAGCGTGACAATCCCAAGAACCGCCGCGTAACAGCCGGTCATTGGCTGAGGCGAAGTCGTCATCTGGCGCATTACACCCAGCATCTGCACACCATTCGCTCACATTGCCGTGCATATCATACAAACCAAACGCATTCGGCGGAAAACTGCCAACTTCGGTAGTTTCTAGGCGATACAACCCTTTTGCTGCCTGAGCATACGGATAATCACCATTATAATTGGCTAAATCGGCGGTTATGGTTGCGCCAAAATAAAACGGGGTACTCGTTCCGGCGCGACAGGCATATTCCCATTCCGCGTCACGCGGCAAACGATAAGCCGCCCCCGTAAAGGCGGATAATTTTTGACAAAATGTGTTTGCCGCCTCCCAAGTCATACTTTCAGCTGGGCGCGTTTTGCCGCGAAACGTGGAAGGATTGCTTCCCATCACCGCTTGATACTGTTCCTGTGTTACTGCGTATTTGCCCATGTAAAACGGGGTGGCGATGTTGACGGTACGTTGCGGAAATTCATTTTCAGACGCTTGGGCTTCATCGTGCGCCGCACCCATTAAAAATTCACCGGCGGGAATGTAAACCATCGCCAATGGCACGTCGCCAGACAGGGAAATTATGCGTTCATAAGCAATAAGCTGTTGTTCTTTAATAATTTTCCCGTAGCTATCTACGGTGATGGTAGTAAAAGAAAACGGCGAACCTTTTTCCTGCGTTTGGGATAAATAATGGCTATCATCAACAGAATTAAAATTTAACATATTGTTTTTCCTGTAAAAAATACACTGGGTCTGAGCGTGTAAAAATGTCAATACTTCGGACAGTTTTAAGACATTGAAACTACATACCTTTTAAACCAAGCCATCAAAAACATGGCTTGCACATTATTTTAAAAGCTGTTAAATTTCAGTAGGTTACTATTTATTACAATTCTGCGTTTGATTTAATTCAGGCTAAGAGTCTGTAAAGCCTTGTTGCTCGTGGTCTGTTATTTTTAAAAACTGTCCGAAGTATTGTTTTTTAATTTTATTGAAAAATACTTTCCACAGCCAACCGAATAGCCAGCACATTATCAACCACATCACCCTGACTAAATGTCTGCTCTTTATTCGGTGCAGAAAAAACCGAAACCGATTGCAAAGGCGGCAAAACCAACCAACATGACTTCACGCCTAATTGAAAATAACTTCTAAACTTTTCCAAAATTTCCTCAATACTTTGGCGCGGTGATAAAATTTCAATCACTAATAATGGCATAGTCTGCATTCGAATTTCATCTTGCAAAAAATCAATTGGTAAAGGTGAAAATAACGCCAAATCAGGACGCATTTCTTTGGTATTACTTTCTAATGAACTGCTATCCAAACTAATTTCCGATAACACCATATAGTTTTCCAGCCCTAATAACAACGCACCTAATTTCATTTGCAAATAACTGTGATTTCGCGAACCCATTTCGATAACTTCCTCTTCAATCTCACAAGTTGCCGTCATTTTATTCACCCACTCTTTTTAAATTTAGGCATAAATCGCCTGCAAAATTTTATCCGCGCCTTGTGCCAATAAATCTTCTGCAATCGCCACACCAATGGCTTCTGCTTGTGCAATCGTTCCCTGTTTTTCAGCACGATAAATCACTGAACCATCGGGACTACCAACCAAACCGCGCATAAATAACAGCTCACCGTCAAGTTGCGCAAAACCGCCAATCGGCACTTGGCAACCGCCATTTAACCGTGCATTCATCGCCCGTTCGGCACACACACAAATATGGGTCGCTTCGTGATGCAACACTTGCAGCATTTGATTCACTTGCGCATCATCGACTCGACACTCAATCCCAATTGCGCCTTGTCCAATCGCTGGTAAACTCACGGTTGTAGGCAACGATTGCGTGATTCTGTCTGCCATCCCTAAGCGTTTTAACCCCGCACTGGCTAAAATAATCGCATCAAACTCGCCTGCGTCCAATTTTGCTAATCGGGTATTGACATTGCCACGCAACGATAAAATCTGGGTTTGTGGTAATTTTTCCTTAATTTGACATTGCCGGCGTAAACTGCACGTTCCGATTTTAGCGGTGGCAGGTAAATCCGCTAGGCTTTGAAAATGATTAGAAACAAACGCATCGGTGGGGTCTTCACGTTCCAAAATCACCGCTAAATGCAGCCCTGCTGGAAATTCGACTGGCACATCCTTCATTGAATGCACGGCAATATCAGCAACGCCTTCTAACATTCCCTGCTCTAACTCTTTGACAAACAAGCCTTTGCCGCCGACTTTTGCTAAGGGTGCATCCAAAATCTTATCGCCTTTTGTCACCATCGTGACCAATTCCGTTTCTAACGCAGGAAAAAAAGCTTTTAATCGCGCAGCAACGTGTTCTGCTTGCCAAAGTGCTAAGGGGCTTTTGCGGGTTGCAATCCGAATGATTTTCGTAGTCAATGTCTCACCTATTTACTGTCAATAAATCCAGTATTGTACCCGTTTTAAGGATAAATCCCCCCCAAAATAACGGGAGTTGTTGCGCCTGTGACCGCAGTTAAATTGCCTGCCGCGTGTTGTAAAGTTTGTTTTGCCAACCACGCAAACGCCATCGCTTCCATTGCATTTGGACACACGCCATACTCAGCGGTTGAACTCACCGCATAATTACCGCGATTTAATAATTCCATTAAATAAGTGTTATACACGCCGCCACCACACACTAATACTCTTTCTGTTTCAATAGCATACTGAGAAATCGCATCGCTTATTGTTTCTGCCGTAAAATGACACAACGTCGTTTGCACATCTTCCAGTTTAAACGCTGGGAAAGCAGCAAGATGATTTTCCAGCCAAGCGGGGGAAAAATATTCCTTGCCTGTACTTTTTGGCGGCAGCGCGGAAAAATAATCCGCTTGTTTTAAACGTGCTAATAATGCAGGAATAACACGCCCCAATCGCGCCCAGTCGCCATTTTTATCGTAAGCTTGCTGTAAATGTTTATTTACCCAATAATCCATTAACGTATTTCCTACGCCAGTATCGAAAGCAACCACTTGATTTTTAAATAAAATCGTAATATTGGCAATGCCGCCAATATTCAGAACAGTGATTTTCTCAGCCTGTCGCGCAAACACCGCCTGATGAAACGCGGGCGCAAGCGGCGCACCTTGTCCCCCTGCTGCCATATCACGGCGGCGAAAATCGGCAATCGTGGTAATGCCAGTTTTTTGTGCAATGACATTCGGGTCACCGATTTGCAATGAAAAGGGAAAATCGCTATTAGGCTGGTGAAAAACCGTTTGCCCGTGACTACCGATGGCGGCAATCGCGGTCGGGGCAATATTTTCTCGCGCCAATAATTGATTTACCGCGTCAGCGAATAAATGCCCTAATTGACAATCCAATGCGCCATATTCGCTCAGTAATAACAGTTGATTAGGTAAGCTAATCCGTTGAATTTGTTGTTTTACCGCATCAGGAAACGGTGTACAGGCAAAGGCAATCAGTTTTGGTTGCGCTTGGCTAAAATCAACCAGCGCGGCATCAATTCCATCGACGCTCGTGCCAGACATTAAGCCGATATAAAGGGGTGACATTAAATTCTCCTGCAAAATTTGCCATTATAAAGTGGTAAAAATGGGCTGACATTTTTATTCTAGCCAGAGGCTTTAATCATATAATGGGGCATTTATTTAAGCGTTTAAGAGGAATCGTTTGTGAGCAAAAATCAGTTGGAACTTCTCAGTCGTGGTACGCATGAAATTTTACTATCCACCGATTTAGAAAAAAAATTGCAAGAAGGGCGACCTTTGCGGGTCAAAGCAGGCTTTGACCCCACCGCCCCCGATTTGCATTTAGGGCATACCGTGTTGATTAATAAGCTAAAACAGTTTCAGGACTTAGGGCATCAGGTGTTGTTTTTGATTGGTGATTTTACAGGGATGATAGGCGACCCAACGGGTAAAAATGTCACCCGCAAACCGCTGACTCGTGAGGAAGTGCTGGAAAATGCCAAAACTTATCAAGAGCAAGTCTTCAAAATTTTAGACCCTGAAAAAACCCAAGTGCTGTTTAATTCGGAATGGATGGGGAAAATGTCGGCAGCCGATTTAGTGCAGTTAGCCGCTAAACATACTGTGGCGCGAATGTTGGAACGGGATGATTTTAGCAAGCGATTTAAAGGCGGACAACCGATTGCGATTCACGAATTTTTGTATCCGTTGATTCAGGGTTATGATTCGGTCGCCATGCAAGCGGATGTGGAGTTAGGCGGTACAGACCAAAAATTTAATTTATTGGTCGGGCGACAATTGCAGGAAGTTTATGGACAAAAGCCGCAAGTAGTAATGACCATGCCGATTTTGGAAGGTTTAGACGGTGTGCAGAAAATGTCAAAATCGCTGAATAATTATATTGGGGTGTCCGATACACCCGATGAAATGTTTGGCAAAATCATGTCGATTTCTGATGAATTGATGTGGCGATATTTTGAACTGCTCAGTTTTAGACCCATGAGCGAAATTTTGACTTGGAAACAAGCCACTCAAGCAGGCGCGAATCCGCGTGATTATAAAGTCAGTTTAGCGCAAGAAATTATTGCCCGTTTCCACGATGAGCAAGCGGCAAACAAGGCGTTAGAAAGCTTTGAGGCGCGGTTTGTGCGCGGGGCAATACCAGATGAAATGGATGAATTGACGGTAACAGGCGATAGTGCGGGTTGCGCGATTGCTAATTTATTAAAACAAGCAGGATTAACGGCTAGCACTTCCGAGGCGATACGGATGATTAACCAAGGCGCGGTGAAAATAGATGGCGAAAAAGTCAGTGATGCTAAATTGGTTTTAGCAGTTGGAACACAACACGTCTATCAAGTGGGGAAACGAAAATTTGCCCGTGTTACAGTGGTTTAAATAGATTAACGGTAAAAAAGGCACAACAAACTGTTGCTGTGCCTTTAATCGCGTTAAGCGAATTAACCGTGTTTGTAATGTTTACGCAATGGTTTTACAACTTCCCAATCGGTATCCAAACCTGCTGGAAACACGACTAAATCGCCTGCCACAATGCGTACAGCTTCGCCACCTTTCGGGGTAACTAAAATTTCGCCTTCTAACACATAAGCGGTTTCTTTAATGCCAAAATCTAAAGGAAATTTTGAAACTTCTTTTTCCCAAATGGACCAACTGCTCACATTAAGTTCTTTCAATGTAGCTTCACTGGGATTGTGTTCAACGGTAATTTGACTCATGGTGTGTCCTAAGTTCCTGTAAAGGATTCAATTAAAAATGACCGATTCTATCATCTTTGCATGGAGTCTGTCAGGTTGTTTGCTTGAGATGAAAATTGTTAAAACATTGCTTTAGATAGGGTAATAATCGCCGACTGACAGGCAAAGTATGAGAAGATTGTTGAAATCTAATCTGTACTTGTCCGTTTTTTTGTTTATGTAAATCAAGGATATGTCGCAAAGCAACCAACGCATTGCGGTGAATCCGAATAAACTGTTCAGAAAACTCATCTTCTAAAGTTTTTAAAGAGTCATCTAATAAATACTCATGCTGCAAGGTTTGTGCCGTGACATATTTATGGTCGGCTCGAAAATATAAAATCTCTGCCACCGCGACTAAGTGCAAATCCCCTGCCACGCTAACACACAAATGCGAACGTGCATTGTGTAAAGGCTGCACTGGAACTGATTTTAACCGCCCTTGTTGCAATAAACGGGCTTTTTCCAAAGCGGCAAGCAACCGGTCTTTCCGAATTGGCTTAAGTAAATAATCAAGCGCGTCGGCTTCAAACGCTTCCAGCGCATGACTATCGTAAGCAGTTGTAAAAATAATAGCGGGGGGATTGTCAAATTGTTTTAATTCAACTGCCACTTGCAATCCTGTTAATTGCGGCATTTGAATATCCAATAAAAGTACCTGCGCTTGCGTTTGTTTCCATTTTTGCAGCGCGTCCTTGCCATCAACTGCTTCTGCCACTATTTCGACAGCGGAGTCTAATTCCTCTAATAAACGACGTAAGCGGCAACGTGCCAGTTTTTCATCATCGGCAATTAAAATTTTCATAAGTTTGGTACACAAAATAGTAAAAAAACAGGCGGTAAATTTTGGAATGTAAATGCTTGACAATTTATGTTTAAAAATTGCTATCGCATCAGTACTCAGTTTAGTGTAACCACATCATTCTTCTGTATATTTCATGTTATCATCTTAGTTTGAAATGAGTGAATATTACCCAAGCAGTAAAAACTGCGAAACTAATAAGCAGTGGGGCTGATATGGGAATCTCAATGGTAAGGAATGATGGACAAAGTGTACCAGTTGGGGTTGGACAGCCGACGTTGAAAATTGACGGACGTTGGGTGAAACGCAGGTTTAAAGTTTTTTATCGCTGGCATTGATTTAAATAACATTGAGGTTTTTTATGATTCATTCTTTACAAAAAGGTGGCAATTTATCATTAACCAAAACTGCCCCAGATTGCAATGAAATTATTGTTGCTATTAAATGGCTTAAAAAAACCCATGATGAAACAGAGTTTGATATTGATGCAAGTGCGTTTATGCTCGCTGAAAATGGCAAAATTAGAAACGATGAGGATTTCATTTTTTATAATCAACCCAAATCAATTGATAATGCCATTGAATTAATTAACTCTCAAGAACCCAATGTGCAGTTTTTCAAAATTAATTTATCGCGTATTGCATTAGAGATTGCAAAAATTTCACTTGTTTTAACCTTACACGAAGCAAAAAAACGACAACAAAATTTTGGAATGCTGGACAGTATCGTTGTAAAAATACTTAATGCGACTAACAAAGAAGAATTGAGTAACTATATTTTAGCGGATATTGAAATTGAAACCGCCCTTATTTTAGCTGAGTTGTATCGTTATAAGGGTGAGTGGAAATTAAAAGCAATTGGACAAGGCTATATTAATGGATTAGATGTTTTAGCAAAAAACTATGGTGTTAATATTGACTCTCCGCATCAAGAAACTAAACCAGCACCGCCCAAAAAACCAACGGTTGTTAAATATACGGAAATAATTGCACCAACTATCGAAAAGTTTAAAACAAAAGCCAAAAGAGCTAAACATGAAAACCTCAATGAATCAGGTACTCGTATTTTAATTGATTATGTTATACAAGGCATTTTGGGGTATAAAATAGAGCATATAAAAACAGAACAGCGGCTTCCAAAACGTCAATTACGAGTCGATTACTTACTTTCATTAAACGAAAAGAATGTCATGGTAGTCGAAGCCAAGCAAATTGGTGCAACGTTAAATGAAAAACATATTTCACAAGCGACTTCGTATGCTTATTTTTTTGCTGTTGATTTTGCCTTATTAACAAATGGCGTTGAATGGAAACTGTATTATGTTATTCCTAAAAAATTTAAAAAATATGAATACCATCTTGTGTTTAGTATTAACTTATTAGAGTTTAATGACAAAATCGCTGAAAAACTATTTTCAATTTCTCGTTTTGGAATAGCCGAAAACAGTCTTGCAATAATTAAAGCAAAAATGACCTCTTTAAATACAATTGATGAAATTATTTTATCCGATGAAGTAATAGAAAAGATAAGCTCTTTGATGAATAATAAAAATGAAAAATGCCAAATCACATCTGATGAAATTCGTGACGCAATAGTAATGAATATTCTAAAATGAAAACAGCTACCTTTAAAGAATGGGATTTGGACAGTATAGACGGCATTTAAATAACAAAACCACTGCATTAGCAAAAGCTATAATGCCGATGACATCCAAATTTTTGCCCTTTTTAAAATGATTAAGTAGTAAAACAAAAGTTTTGGAATGCAAAACCTAAGTTTTGCACTCCCTCTAGCAAATAAAACATACAAAAACTTTCGCTCTCTTACTTAAAGCATTAAAACAAATCATTAAATATGAACTTTTCGCTCCTTAATAGCCTAACTCACGAGAATATTGTGCAAAATCAAGAACAACTCAACCAATTGAAAAATCAAGTCCAAGATTGTTTAAACGAAGCCTTAAAACAAGGTGCGACCGCTGCCGAAGCAGGCTTTGGCTTAAGTAACGGGCTGTCTGTTTCGGCTCGTTTAGGCGATGTGGAAAATATAGAATACGATTGTGACCAAGGTTTAAGCGTCACCGTTTATATTGGTAAGCGCAAAGGCAGTGCCAGTAGCACGGATTTATCAGCTCATTCAATGAAAGAAACGGTCAAAGCCGCTTGCAGTATCGCAAAATTTTCTAATGAAGATGATTTTTCGGGGCTGCCTGACAAAGAACTTTTGGCAACCGATTGTCCGGATTTAGAGTTGTATCATCCGTGGCAATTAGAAGCAAAAGCAGCAATTGCGCTGGCAATTGAGTGTGAAGAGGCAGCACGTTCTTATCATCCTGAAATTGTAAATTCGGAAGGAGCAACGGTTAATAGTCATCAAGGAATACACGTTCTTGGCAATACATCAGGCTTTTTACAAGGTTATCAAACTTCACGCCATTCGCTCAGTTGCTCAGTAATAGGGCAACGGCAAGAACAAATGCAACGTAATTACTGGTACAGCGTTGCAAGAGATGCGCAAAAATTAGAAACGGCTACTGCGATAGGAAAAAAAGCGGCTGAACGAACTCTGAGCCGCTTAGATAGCCGCAGTCTTAGTACCCGCATTGCACCTGTCATGTATTCAGCTGAAATGGCTGGCAGTTTGTTGGGGGCGTTAATGGGGGCAATCAGCGGCGGTAGTTTATACCGGAAAGCTTCATTTTTATTAGACCGCTTAGAGACTGGTATTTGCCCTGATTTTATTCGCATTCATGAACGTCCGCATTTAAAAGGCGCGTTAGGAAGTTCATTCTTTGATAGTGAAGGTGTTGCAACCCAGACCCACGATATTGTCAATCATGGCATTTTGAAAAGCTATCTACTTAGCAGTTATTCGGCACGAAAATTAGGAATGCAATCAACAGGTAATGCAGGAGGCGTAAGAAACTTAACTTTGGACTCTGGCAAAGATGATTTTTTTGCTCTGTTAAAACGTTTGGATACAGGTTTATTAGTCACCGAATTAATGGGACAGGGTGTTAATCGATTAACAGGTGATTATTCGCGTGGAGCAGCAGGTTTTTGGGTGGAAAATGGACAAATTCAATATCCTGTGGAAGAAATCACTATTGCAGGAAACTTAAAAGAAATGCTGCAAAACATTGTTGCGGTGGGCAATGATGTGGACTATCGCGGTAACACACACACAGGTTCTATCCTGATTGAAAAAATGTCTATTGCTGGAAAATAGTCTGAAAAATAAAGGACAGAACAAACCATTCTGTCCTTTTTATCAACATTTAAGCAGTCTGCACGGCGATAGAATGACTAGAATGTGTCATTTCGTTTTTATCGTTGAAATAAACCATGGTCGGTTTATACGTCAACAGCTCTTGTTCATCAACAAGCGTGTATGTACACACAATAATAAGATCTCCTGGGCAAGCACGCCGTGCTGCCGCACCATTGATCGAAAAAATTTTTGATCCTTCTTCAGCACGAATAGCGTAAGTCGTAAAACGCTCACCATTATTGATGTTATAGATTTGAATTTGCTCGTACTCTTTAATGCCTGCAAAATCTAAGATTTTGCCATCAATCGCACAAGAACCTTCATATCCTAATTCAGAATGAGTCACACTTGCTCGGTGCAACTTTGCTTTAAGCATTGTGGTCTGCATAATAAAAAATAAATACCTATAGGCTGCCCATTATGCCTGATTTAATCTAGGCTATCAACTTTGAGATTGTTGATTTTAAAATGAATATTATCAATTAACCGAGTTTTTCCTAATTTAGCAGCGGCTAAAATAACAACCTCATCATCCTCTTGTTTCGCTGCTAGTAAAGTATTTGCATGACAAATAGAAAAATAATCCACTATAAAACCTACATCATTCAAAACCTTTTGTTTCTGTTGCTCTATTTGCTCAAAACCAAGCTGTTTTGTGATTATTTGATGATAGGCTTGGCGTAATGTTTGATACAAAATAGGGGCGATAGCTCGTTGCTCCTTTGTTAAATAACTATTGCGAGAACTCATTGCCAAACCATCTGTCTCACGCACAGTGGAAACAGATTTAATCTGTACAGGAATATTTAAATCCTCTATCATTGCCCTAATAATTGCCAGTTGTTGATAATCTTTTTCACCAAACAGAGCTATGTCAGGTTGAACTAAATTAAACAACTTACAAACTATCGTTGCAACACCGTTAAAATGACCTACCCGCGATGCTCCACAATGTAAATTACTTAGTTCAGTTACTGAAATAATTGTCCTTGCTTTAGGTTTATATATTTCATTAACACTTGGCAAAAATAGCAGATCCACATTATGTATTTTCAATAACTCGCTATCTTGCTGTTCAGTACGCGGATAACTAGAAAAATCCTCTCCAAGACTAAACTGAGTTGGATTAACAAAAATACTCACAACTACTTTATCTGCCTGATCTTTTCCTTGAGTGATTAATTTCAGATGTCCTTGATGCAAATTACCCATTGTTGGTACAAAAGCAATACTTAATCCTAATTGTTTCCAATGTTTAATAGTTGTTACTAACGTTTTAATTGTATTGATAATTTGCATATAAATTAGGAACTAA
>JAIFMS010000203.1 GCA_020048335.1 Methylococcaceae bacterium
CGTAAGAAAAAAACCATTCGTTCATTGTGACTCCTGCTTAATTTTAATTATGAAACGGTTAAATTTAATTTACCATGTCTTGTTTCTAAGCTCCACTGCTTACTTCTCTCTTTAACTTTTGTAAAACCATGCTTAACACTGAAATTTCCTTAGATAATGCTTTACAACAAGCCATTGCCTATCATCAAGCTGGGCAGTTGCCCGCTGCCGAACAACTGTATCGGGCTGTTTTACAAAACGCCCCCAATCATCCTGATGCCAATCACAATTTGGGAGTGCTATTACTGGATACCCAAAAAGCCAGTACTGCTTTAGCTTTTTTTAAACGCGCCTTGGAAACGTTGCCAACGCAGGAACAATTTTGGTTTAGCTATATTGATGCGTTAGTGCAAACTGACCAGTTTAATGAAGCGCAATCGGTATTAGCGCAAGGCATAAATTTTGGATTACGCGGCGAAAAGGTGACAAAACTTGCCCAATTATTACAATTGCAACCTACGCCAGCGCAAATGTCAGCCGTTATCGCGCTGTTTAGCAATGAACAACAGGAGGAGGCGGAAAATAAAGCGCGGGATTTCATTGCTTATTTTCCACAGCATCCGTTTGGCTGGAAAGCGTTAGGGGTTATTTTGCAAAAAAAAGGGTGCTTAGAAGAATCTCTGGCGGCACAAAAGCAGTCACTCACCTTAGCTAAAAATGATGCGGATGCGTTTTATAACATCGGGATTACCCAAAAAGCCTTAGCGCAACTGACAGAGGCAGAACACAGTTATCGGCAAGCGATTGCCATTGACCCCCATCATGCGCAAGCTCATAATAATTTAGGGATTGTCTTGCAAGAACAAGCGCGGTTTGAAGAGGCAAAAAACCATTATTTACAAGCGATTACAATTAATCCTCAGTATGCCGAAGCCTATAATAATTTAGGCTATATTTTCAAAGAATTAGGCAACTTTACCGAAGCGCAAAACAGTTACCGCCACGCCATTGCCATCAATCCCCAGTATGCCAAGGCGCATAATAATTTAGGCTGTCTGCTAAAAGAACTCAATCACGCCGTCGAAGCACAAAGCCATTATCATCAAGCCATCACCCTCAATCCTGCTTATGGCGATGCGTATAATAATTTAGGGATTTTGCTCCAAGAGGCAGGGCAGTTAGCCGATGCGGAACAGTGTTATCGCCGCGCTCTGCACCATCAACCCGATTTGGCAGAGGCTTATAGCAATTTGGGCAATATTTTAAAAGACCTTGGACAGTTTGCCGAATCAGAGCAGAGCTATTTAGCGGCATTGGCGTTAAATCCGTTATTAATGGTTGCGCGGCATAATTTACTTTATACCTATAATTACAGTGCCGCCTATTCGCCTGCGTTTTGTTTGGAGGCGGCACAGCAGTTTGGCGTATTAGCGGCAAACCAAGTAACGCGACGTTTTACAACATGGCAATGCAATACCGCGCCGACACGCTTGCGCGTGGGGTTGGTTTCAGGGGATTTTTGTCATCACGCGGTCAGCTTTTTTTTAGAAAATCTATTAGCAGAATTGGATAGCACAAAACTTGAGTTGCTGGCTTATCCTACTTATCACAAAACCGATGAAGTGACCGCACGATTGCAGCCTTATTTTGTGAAATGGCAACCGATTTTTGGCTTATCCGATGCAGGGGCGGCGCAGTTAATTCACAACGATGCGGTGCATTTGTTAATCGACTTGGCAGGGCATACCGACAAAAATCGGCTTCCCTTGTTTGCTTGGAAACCCGCGCCTGTGCAAGTGGCATGGCTGGGTTATTTTGCAACTACAGGGCTTGCAGAAATGGATGCAATTTTAGTGGATAAAAGAGGCGTGCCTGAACAAAATCAATGGCATTTTATTGAAAAAGTATATTATCTACCTGAGACGCGGTTGTGTTTTTCCGCCCCTGTTGAATCAATAGCCGTTTCAGCATTACCTGCAAAACAGAATGGCTTTATCACCTTTGGCTGTTTTCAAAATTTAAGCAAAGTCACCGATGCCGTTTTAGCGGTTTGGGGAAACATTTTGGCACAATTACCCACCGCTCGGCTGCGCTTTCAGAGCAAACAACTCAGTGATACACAAGTGGTTGCATCGCTGTATGCTCGCTTGGCGCATTATGGGATTGCGGCAAATCGTATCAGCACTCAAAGCACAACCTCTCGCCCCGCGTATTTAGCCGCCCACAGCGAGGTGGATATGATTTTAGATACCTTTCCTTATACAGGCGGCACGACCACTTGTGAAGCGTTGTGGATGGGCGTTCCCACCTTGACTTTAGCAGGAAATACCTTGTTAGCACGACAAGGGGCAAGTCTGTTAGCTGCCGCAGGTTTGCCTGACTGGATTGTTGAAGAAGAGGAAAGTTATTTGAATCAAGCGATTGCATTTGCCAGCGATTTAGAAAAATTGGCAGCCTTGCGGGGAAAATTGCGGGAGCAGGTGTTAAAATCGCCTTTATTTGATGGCAAAGCGTTTGCTCGTCATTTTGAAACAGCGTTGTGGCAGATATGGCAAGCTCTGTAACCGAAGTTCGGGATAAAAAAGCAGTTTTTTTCATTATATCGCTGTATATGACAAAAATAGCGGGTTGTTGTGTGACACAATACTGATAATTGCGACATAGCAACGAGAATGTAGCGATTTATGACATCTATTTCTACCTAGGGTAGAGATGTCTCAAATATCAATCACTCAAAGTGAGGCTTATTATGCAGTTTAATTTTCCAGGTTTAACCGATGCGCAGGTTGAAAAATCACGCACAGAACACGGCAGCAATGCAGTTACATTGCAAAAGGTCGAATCGTTTTGGGCTAAGTTAATTGGCAATGCACAAGACCCGATTATCCTTATTTTAATGGTTGCCTTAGTGATTACGGTCGCGCTGGCAGTGCTGGGCTATGCCGAATGGTACGAAGGTGTAGGCATTGCGTTGGCGGTTTTTATTGCAACCATTGTTGCCACGTTGTCGGAATACAAAAACGAGTCCGCTTTTCAAAAATTGTTGGAAGAGGCTTCAATGATTACGGTGAAAGTGTTTCGTAATCAAAAATTAATTGAAATCAGCATTAATGACATCGTGGTCGGTGATTATGTGTTATTGCAACCGGGAGATACGGTGCCAGCCGATGGCTATTTAGTGGCAGGTCATGCCGATGTGAATGAAGCAGCATTGACGGGCGAGTCTGAAGCGGTCAAAAAAGTGGCACTACTGCACGAAACTGATGCAGTATCGCCGCAAAATAGCATCGAACGCGCCTGTTTGATTGAAGATGGCGAAACGGTAATGAAATTAACCGCCGTGGGCGATAAAACTCAATACGGGCAAACCTTAAAAGAAGTGGTCAATGCTGAAGACCGTCTGTCGCCATTGCAAAATAAATTGACGATTTTAGGCGGACAAATCAGCACATTTGCCTATATTGGTGCGGTATGTATTGCCTTGACCTTTATGTATAAACATATTTTCATTGATGCGGGTAGCCTTGATGCCTATTTGCAATTGAAAACAGGGGAAATTATTTCTCATGTGGTCAAAGCGTTGATTCTGTCGATTGTAATTATCGTGGTTGCGGTGCCAGAGGGCTTGCCGATGATGATTGCGATTGTGTTGTCTTTAAATATGCGCAAATTGCTACGCGCTAAAGTGTTAGTGCGCAAATTATTAGGGATTGAAACCGCAGGCAGTTTGACTATTTTATTCTCCGATAAAACAGGCACATTGACACAAGGCAAGCTCAGTGTGGCGGAATTTATCACGGGTGAAGCGCAGCATTTTACAAGTTTTTCACAGTTGCCTGAACAAACACAAAACACGCTGGCTTTTGCGTTGCGTAATAACACCAGCGCGGTGGTCGATACCAGCGATATTGCCAACCCGCGTTTGGTGGGAGCAGACCGCACAGAACAAGCTTTGTTGAGTTGTTTAGGGGAAAAGTTAGTTCAAAATGACACAGTGCAGATTGTGGATTTAATTTCCTTTAGCAGTGCGCGAAAGTTTTCCGCCATTGAAGTAGACAACGGCGAAAAATTAACCCTCGTGAAAGGTGCGCCTGAAGTGTTATTAACTGAGTGTACGCATTTTTTTAATACCGCAGGGGAAAAACAACCGTTGGATAAAGACGCTTTATTAGCAGAAATGAAACAATTGTCCGACCGAGCAATGCGTTTGATTGCTGTTGCGACTACGCAGCAACCGATTCATGAAGATAAAACCTTACCCCCTGAATTAACATTACTCGCTATTTTAGGCTTGCGTGATGATTTGCGCCCTACCGCGTATCAATCGGTGCAACGGGCAAAACAAGCAGGTATTCACGTTGTGATGATTACAGGCGATGCCAAAGATACAGCGCGGGCAATTGCCAAAGATGTGGGGTTGATTACCGATGACACGGGTCTGGTTTTGACTTCCACTGAATTGGGTGAATTATCCGATGCAGAAGTGAAAGCTGCGTTGCCAAATTTATATGTGGTATCCAGAGCCTATCCAACCGATAAAAGCCGGCTGGTGAAATTAGCCAAAGAATTAGGCTGGGTAGCAGGGATGACAGGCGATGGGGTGAATGACGCACCTGCGGTGAAAAATGCTGATGTCGGTTTTTCAATGGGCAGCGGCACAGAAATGACCAAAGAAGCCAGCGATATTGTGGTGTTGGATGATAATTTTTATTCGATTACCCAAGCGGTGTTGTACGGGCGCACCTTGTTTAAGTCGATACGCAAATTTTTAGTGTTTCAATTAACTGTCAGTTTATCCGCCATTTTAATCGCCTTTTTAGGGCCGTTTTTAGGGTTTGATTTACCACTGACGATGGTGCAATTGCTTTGGGTCAACTTAATCATGGACACCTTGGCAGCCCTTGCTTTTTCAGGGGAGGCCGCGTTAGAACGCTCCATGCACGAACAACCTATCTTGCGTGAAGCTTCATTAATTACCTCTGAAATGTGGAGTTCGATTTTTGTCAACGGTATTTTAAGTTGCGCGTTAAGCATTTTGTTTTTAACCAACCCCGTTATCAGAGCCAGTTTTAGCTCAGAAGCGGCATTTTTAAGCGGTTTTTTTGCCTTCTTTGCCTTTATTCACTCCTTTAATACCTTTAATGCTCGCACCGAAAGCCTGAATTTATTTGACCATTTAGGTGAAAACAAAAACTTCATTTATGTCTTAGCCTTTATTTTCATGGTGCAGATTGTGTTCACTTATATCGGCGGGCAAATTTTAAGAACCGTGCCGTTAAGTTTAGAGGAATGGTTTTATCCTGTGGGTTTAGCGAGTTTAATTATCCCCATTGATTTAACGCGCAAATTAATCCGTAACCTAGCGTTTGGTAATCCGATTAAATAAAACAACTTGTAAGCTTTTAGCGGTTGACTGTAAAATTCTGCTCGTTGCAAATGTCTTGCAACTTAAAAACCTAGCCTGAGAAAAAAGATGAGCATTCAAAAAGTAATTGGTTTGTTTATGACTGTTGGTTTCCTTTTTACTGCAACCACCACGGGTGTGCAAGCAGCAGATAGCGAATATTCGTTTAAAGTCCATAACGGTACAAATAGCACTATCAAAAAACTCTTAGTGTCTGAAGATGGCAAGCAATGGGGTGATTTTGAGATAGGCAAAGGGATTCCATCTGGAAAATCAGAAACCTTGGTGTGGGATAGCAGTACCGATCATGAAGGGTGTGAGCAATGGGTTAAAGCTGTCTTTGCGGACGGTTCAGAAGCCAAAGCCGCTAAATTTGATTTTTGTGACAAAAGTTTGGAACTTGAGTTTTAAAAATAGTTTTTCAGCGTTCTCAGGCTTTTATTGATTGAAGAATGGGAACGTTGCTGAAAAAGTAACAGGCAAAAAAAACGGCTAAGAGCTAGCCGTTGGAGAGGGATATATGATCGGACTCTCATCCAGTTAGGAGGCTGGAGCGCATTTAAAGAGTTGAGTCATCTTACGCAACTTTTAGGTAAAAAAAAATGTGACATAGTGTCGCGCGGCAAATTGTCGCATAAAAAAACTGTGTGATTTAACCTATTTTATTGTCATATCACATAAAAAATTTCATTAGTTGTCCCCTATTTTGTATCAGCGACAGATAAAATTGGGAAAATCAAAAAAATCACATTTAATAAAATCAATTGCTTATGAAAAAACAGTGTGATGCTCGTCACAATTCGGCATATAACTTGCGTGTTGTTGGATAATTAGTGATTATTCGCCGCAAGGGGCTGTAAATGAAAAAAAGCGTTATTTTATTAGGATTAGGCTATTTAAGCACTGGGATTGCCGCTGAACCGGTCAAAACCCAAGCCGCTGTTGAAGAAGTGCAAACGCTGGAAGAAGTAACTGTTTCTTCAGAGGGTAAAAAACAACTCAAAAAGCTGTTTCCAAAAACAGATAAAGCCACCCCCAGTCACACTGTTACTGCAACTGAAATCGAGCAAACCATCAATGCCACGACGGTGGAAGATGTGATTACTAAATTACCGAGTGTGAATGTGCGAAAACGCTATGTCGGTGATAGCAATGGCTCATTAGGTATGCGTGATTCCAATACCTTTCAAACCGCGCACACAATGGTATTTGGCGATGGAATGCCGTTGCATAATCCATTGCGAACCACCTTTAACGGTGCGCCGCGCTGGCAAATGGTCTCCCCGAGTGAAATTGAATCTGCTGAAGTGTTATATGGGCCTTTTTCAGCCGAATACAGTGGAAACTCGTTTGGTGGGGTGGTGAAATTAACCACAAAAATGCCTACAAAATTTGAAATGGATGCAGAAGCCATGGGCATTTTTCAACCCATGAATCGGGCAGGACGCAAAGAAACCTTGCAAGGCTATAAAACCTTTATCTCCGCAGGCAATCGTTGGGATAAATTTAGTTTATTCGGCTCGTATAATCGTCTGGAAAATGAAGGGCAGCCAATGGTACCAAATACGGTCGGTGTTGCCCCTTCCAAATTAGGCACAAAAGCTACTGGGGGAACTTTTCAACCCTTACCCGATGGCACAGCGGGGATTTTATATGGCGATGATGGCGTACAACAATCGACCAGCGATTTATTCAAATTCAAACTCGGCTATGATTTTACCCCTGATTTAGAAGGGCGTTTTACTTTAGCGTATGAAGATAGACGTGTTAAAACCGATGATGCACAAAGCCAATTGCGTGATGCCCAAGGCAAGATTATTTGGGGCGGCACACCGAATGTGGCAGGACAACGCTTTACGGTACGCAACTCGGTGTTTGGTTCAAGTGATTTTGAACGCAAAACCTTAAATTATGGCGCGAGTTTAAAAGGGAAAATTTCTGAAAACTGGCGCATTGATACCACAGGCAGTTATTACGATGCGTTTCGCGACCGTAGCGTTAAAGCCAATTTTCACGATGCAGACCCTGCTAACAATGGCACGGGACAAGTGACCGATGCGCAAGCGTGGTGGGCTTCGTATGATTTAAAACTAGCCACCGATAAGTTTTTAGGGCGCAATGATTTATCCTTTATGGGCGGTTATCAATTTAATCATGCTAATTTAAATTCCAGTGTTTACAACAGTAACGATTACCGTGCTGCAACAACGGATGTCAAAACCACTGAAACAGGCGGTGCAACCCAAACTAACAGTGTTTTTACGCAGTTAAACTGGCGTTTTATGCCCGATTGGGAATTGATGGCGGGCGTGCGGATGGATCATTGGCAAGCTTTAAATGGGCATTCACGCGATTTAACCAAACCTAACGGTACGGGAATTCAAAATTATGCTGACCGTGATGCGACGCGCTTTTCACCTAAAGCCTCTTTAGAATATTCGCCCGATAACTGGACGATACGCTATTCCTTTTCTAAAGCCTATCGCTTTCCTATTGTTGAAGAAATGTTCCAAAGTGCTTCAACCTTGAATCGTTTGAATGTGTCCTATCCTGGTTTAGGACCTGAACACGGTTATTTCAACAACTTTATGGTCAAATACGCTATTCCGCGCGGGTCTGTGCAAGCGGATGTGTTTTATAACGTGATTGGCGATGAAATCAATAATACCGTGCAGAATTTTGGTGCAACGACCGTGTCAACCTTTTTGCCGATTGAAAAAACCGAAGCGGTGGGTATTGATTTGATGTACCAACAAAAAGAAGTGTTTAATTTACCGCTCGACTTAATGATAAACGGCACTTGGATTCATAAACGGATTATTAAAAATGGCAAAAATCCTGTGTTGGAAGGCAATCAGTGGGATAAAATTCCAAAATTACAAGCCAATGCCAGCGCAACCTATCATATTTTGCCTGTTTGGGATGCGGCAGTGGGGGTGCGTTATCGCAGTAATGAATATCAACGGATTGATAATACCGATATAGCGGCACACGTTTATGGCGGTACCGATGAATATACCTTAGTTGATTTTAAAACTTCGTATCAATTGCCAGCTGTAAAAGGTTTGAAAAGTACGATTTCTGCGGGGATTGATAATTTGTTAGACCAAGAGGTGTATGAAAATCATCCCTTTCCACAACGGACGTATTTTGTCAAAGCGTCGTTTAAATATTAAGTTATCAGGTATTACTAAATCCCCCCTCTTAATCCCCCCTTTTATAAAAGGAGGGAGAGAGACCCCCCTTTTTTTAAAGGAGGTCGCTGAAAGCGGGGGATTTGTTTTGAAAAATCCACCCAAGTCCTCCTTTCTAAAATCCCCCTTTAGGAAAGGGGGAAGGGTTGTTTTACCCCCTTTTTTAAAGGGGGCTAGGGGGATTTAGAATCCTACAACGAAAAATTCCACTGCGTGGCAGCCGCGTAATGGCTTTGCATTCCAACCGATTAGTGGCTAAACTTTCTAAGGTTAATTCATTGGTGGTCAATTTATCCAAACACCTTGCTATCCAGATTGAGGCAAAAGAAATATTTTACCCCCGTGTCAATGAAAAAAATTTTCGACTTTTCCTTTGTTC